>CAIXAA010000892.1 GCA_903917305.1 uncultured Myxococcales bacterium
ATCACGCCGCGGCCGGATCTCAATGATTCCGCAGCGGATGTGCTGGCCGAGCCGGTCATCGTCTGCCGCGCCACGGGCACCTGCGTCGTGCAGACCGAACGCCAACGGCACAAGTAGGAGCGCAACATGCCGTCACCGCTGCTGATTACCGCCGCCATCTGTGGCGCCGAGGTGTTTCGCAAGGACACGCCGCACGTTCCCTACACGCCGCTGGAGCTGGCCGAGGAGGCGGTTCGCTGCCACGAGGCGGGCGCCCACATGGTGCACCTCCACGTGCGCGAGCCGGACGGAACCCCGAGTCAGAGCGCGGAGTTGTTCGCGCAGGCCATGCAAGCCATCCGCGCGCGGGTGCCGATGCTCGTGCAATTCAGCACGGGTGGCGCGGTCGGGATGTCGGTGGCGGAGCGTGCCGACGCCATCCGCCTGCGGCCGGACATGGCGACGCTGACGACCGGCTCAGTCAACTTCGGCGACGGCGTGTTCCTCAACGATCCGACGTCCATTCGCGAGATTGCGACGCGGCTGCGCAGCTTTGGCGTGCGGCCGGAGATCGAGTGCTTCGACACCGGCATGGTCGACACGGCGCTGCGCCTGGCGGCCGAG
Source organism: uncultured Myxococcales bacterium (assembly GCA_903917305.1). Taxonomy (GTDB): domain Bacteria; phylum Myxococcota_A; class UBA9042; order UBA9042; family UBA9042; genus CAIXAA01. The sequence goes on from CAIXAA010000892.1 coordinate 604, forward strand.
GGCTTGGTGGCACTGCCGGCGCACTTCAACTTCGTGCTGGGCATGGCGGGCGGCATGGGCGCGACGCCGGCGCACCTCGAATTCATTCGCAGTTTGATTCCAGATGGTTGCACATGGTCGGTCGCAGGCATCGGCCGGCACGAGCTGCCGCTGGCCCGCCAGGCGATTGCGGCAGGCGGCCACGTCCGCGTCGGGCTCGAGGACAACGTCTACCTGCGCAAGGGCGTGCTGGCCAAGGGTTCTTTCGAGCTGGTCGCACAGGTCGCGGCGATGGCGCGCGAAGCACAGCGGCCGCTGGCGACGATGGCGCAGGCGCGGGAGCTGCTGCGGCTGACCTAGCGGCTGTCAGTGCCCGCCGGCAGCCTTCGGGAACTTCTCCTGGAAGTCCTTGACGCTCTTGTCGATCTCCGCGTCGTCGCGGATGTCCGTGCCCAGCGGGGTGAACGCAAACTCCAGCGTGCTCGCGTCCGCCGGCGGACCTTGCTCGGCCTCCAGGCGCTCGGTCGCCTGCTGCAGCTTGGCGCGCGTCAAGGCCAGCATGCGCTCGATGTTCGCACGCTGCTCCGGCTTGAGCGGCCCCTCCGGGCCAGGCCCCGCATCCAGGTCGCGCTGAAAGCCCATGACCTGCACCGAGAGCGCCGATCTCTCCGCGGCCGCGGCCGAGCGCGCATCCGCGGCGTAGTAATGCTGCCGATTGGCGCGCAGGTTCACCGTGACCTGCCCGATATACTTGCCCTTCTGGAAGGCATCCGCGAAGTGCCCGGTGCCAATCGTCGACAGGTAGCTCGACATTTCCTGCCCCGTCGAGCCCAGCGCCAGGTCGATGCCTGGCACCTTCTGCATCACGTCGTCCAGCTCCTTGCGGGTCAGCTGCGAGAGCAGGACGATCATGTCGCAGTGCTGCTCCTTGAGCGCCGCCACCGCAGCCGCCGCCGCATCCGCCGGCGGGCTCACGCTCAAGCCCGCGTCGGCAAAGAACGGCTGGCCCTTGGCACCCAGGGACAGGTCCCGGCTCATCAGGCCGAACACGCCGATCCGCAGCAGCCCGACCTTGCGCACCAGCAGCGGCGTGAAAACCGGCGTCTGGGTCGCGGTATGCAGGATGTTCGTGGAAATCAACGGGATATGGTGCCGCGCCGCCAGCTTGCGCAGCGCCTCCACACCGACCGGCAGATCGCCAAGGCCGATGTTCAGCGCGGCGTAGCCCATCCTGGCCATCGCCTGCAGGAACACTTCGGCGCGCATGCCGGCTTCACCGGGGCGATCCGGTGCGCCGTCCGGGTTGGAGATGAGGCTGCCGGTGTCCACGAGCAAGGCGTTGCCCGAGTACGGCTTGTGTTCCTTCCACCATGTGGCTCGCCGGGCAAGACCGCCCAGCGGATTGTGCGCTCAACCGCAAGGGTCAGTTTCACCAATGATGTTGCCAGTATAAGCGATCACGACGCGCTGAGCATCCGTCACGGGAGCCAGCGCTGCGGCCGCAGCGCCCACCGCCGGTGCCGCAGCGACCATCGGCGCAGCCGGGACGGCCGCGGGAAGCCCGGCGCCGGGAGTGCCGGGCGGCAGCCCGCCAGGCGGCGGTCTCGCGATGGTCCGCATCGCCGGCAGGCCGACGACCTCGGCGGCGTCCTGCGGGTCGGCGCCGTTCGCGACCAGCACGCCCCACGCCGCCGTCTTCGCCGTCAGCTCCATGGCGTCCTGCTCACGGTTCTGCGGCATCGGGTACACGTAGTCGAACTCGACCCCGGCAGCGGTGGCGCCGAACAGGGGCAGGTACTGGTGGTTGAGCACGTCCCGCCACCGGTCCAGCCGCGGGCTGATCTTCCACGAGGCGAAGACTTCCTCGCCGGTCTGCGCGTTCGCCCGGTTCACGTCCTC
>CAIXAA010000893.1 GCA_903917305.1 uncultured Myxococcales bacterium
CCAGGCGGCTGCGCAGGCGGTCAAGTTGTTGTTGCATCGGCGCTCACATCCAGGAAGGTGGGTTTCTGTTCCAGATCGACGGCCCCATCACGCCGCGGCGCCCGCGGGCGGGACGCGCAGCAACAGGATGGCCGCGACGGCCGCGAGTGCGGCACCGGTGGTGAAGGCGGCGGCCGGGCCGGCAAGGGTCCACAGCGCACCGAACAGCAGGCTGGCGGGCAGGGCGCCCAGGCCGACGGCCGCTTGCCAGACACCGAAGGCGGCGCCGCGGCGCTCCGGCGGCGCCAGGTCGGCGATCCACGCCTTCTCGGAGGGTTCGCACATGCCGTAGTAGAGACCGTAGGCCAGGAACAGCGCGACGGTCCCCTGCACCGAGTGCACCAGCGCAAAGCCAAGGTAGACAGCGGCATACACCGCCCAGCCGCACAGCATCATCGGCCGGCGACCCACGCGGTCCGAGAGGTTGCCGCCGACGTAGTTTGCCAGCATCTTGACCACGTGGTGCGCCGCCCACAGCACGGCAGTCCAGGCCAGCGGCACGCCGGCGTCGTGGACGCGCAGAAGCAGGAAGGCATCCGCGGAGTTGCCCAGCGCGAAGAGGACCACCGCCAGCAACATGCGCCGCAGCGGCACTGGCCATTGCGAATAGGGCAGGAACAACGGCTCGCCGGCAGGGCGCCGCGGTTTGTGTGTCTCGGGCTCGCGCACGCCGCGCCAGAGCAGCACCACGACGAGCACGCCAGGAATCGCGGCCAGCAGGAAGACGCCGCGCACGCCGATGGTGGTCCAACCCAGCAGCGCCGAAGCGATGAGCGGCCCCGCGACGGCACCGGCGTGGTCCATCGCCTGATGCACGCCGTACGCCGCGCCGCGCTGTTCGGGCGCCGTCACATCGGCAATCAGGGCATCACGCGGCGAGCCACGCAGGCCCTTGCCGACGCGATCGCTCATGCGCAGCGCCAGCACGACCGGCCAGGAGTGCGCCAGGCCCATCATCGGACGGATGACGCCGGACAGGCTGTAGCCGAAGAGCAGCAAAGGCTTGCGCTCGCCGACGCGGTCGGTCCAGATGCCCGAGGCGATCTTGAAACCGGCCGCCGTCGCCTCCGCCGCGCCTTCGATCAGCCCCAAGGCCCACGCGCTTGCGCCAAGCGAGTCCGAGAGGAACGAGGGCAGCAGCGGGTAGATCATGTCGCCGGAGATGTCGGTCAGCAGGCTCGCTGCCCCGAGAATCAGCACGGTGACAGGCAATGCCCGTGTCCGCGTCAGCCATCCCGCCATGACGATCAACCTCCGACCCCGTTCCCGGGCACGCTACACCGTTGCTTCGGTGCTGCCTAGACCGCTGCCGCTGGCGAATGGGCGGCTGTCGGCCCCCTTGTTCACAATCGGAAGCATGATGAACCGTTTAGGGGCTTGAGTGTGCGCGGAGGAATCCTTATCCTCATCACCCCTTTTCCCGGCCCGGATCGGCTGGACCCTGCGAGGAGTCGTCATGAGTGGCATCACAAGGGCTTGCAACAGTGCGGCAATCCTGACCGCAGCCTTCCTGGCCGCAGCGTGCTCGGTCGCGACTGGCGGCGGCAGCGCTGGCGGCAACGTCGGCGGTCCCGCCGGCAGCGGCTGCAACCCGACGTTCCAGGTCGAAGGCTGCTATGCATCGGCGGCCGGCCAGCAGCGCATGGCGTGTACCGCCGGCACCTGGCAGCCCGTCGCGACCTGCAACAGCGGCGAAGTCTGCACCCAGACGCCCGCGGGCAATGGCTTCTCCACCGCGTGCAAGGCCACTGCCGTGCAGCAGCCGGGCGCGGACACGACCAGCGGCGCGGACACGACGAGCACCACCGGCCCCGATGTCATCAGCAGCGGCAAGGACACGACGACCACGCAGCCGGACGTGCCGACCTCCACCGGCCCGACCAGCGCGATGATGAAGTGCGCGATGCAGAAGTGCGCCAGCATCTGGACCTTGTGCGCCGCGGACACCAGCTGCATGTCGGCTGCGATGTGCATGGACAAGTGCGGCGCCGACGCCAGCTGCCAGTACAGCTGCACCAGCGACGCCACCGGCCCGAGCGCCAGCACGTTGTCCAGCCTCGCGCAGTGCGCGCAGGCGGCCGGCTGCGTGGCCACCAGCAGCAAGTGCGGCAACGGCACCTGTGAAAGCGGTGAGACGCCGAGCAGCTGCCCGGCGGACTGCTCGAGCGGCCCGGTGTGCGGCAACGGCACCTGCGAGTCCGGCGAGACCAAGTCGAACTGCCCGGCCGACTGCGGCAGCACCGGCCCGACCTGCGGCAACGGCATGTGCGAGTCTGGCGAGACCAAGGCGAACTGCCCGGCCGACTGCGGCATCAGCACCCCCACCTGCGGCAACGGCACCTGCGACGCCGGCGAGACGGCGAGCAGCTGCCCGTCGGACTGCGGCGGCACCGACCCGACCGCTTGCATCCAGACCAAGTGCTCGAGCCAGATTTCCGCGTGTCAGGCGAACACCGCCTGCATGGCCATCGTCACCTGCATGCAGGGCTGCGCCAGCGGCGACACCGCCTGCCTGAACGGCTGCGTGAGCAAGGGCACCAGCCAGGCGCAAAGCCTCTTCATGGGTTTCAACAACTGCGCGGCGCAGTGCAGCTCGACGACGCCGACGACCTCCTGCGGTGACGGCGCATGCAACGGCACGGAGACGGCCAGCAGCTGCCCGGCCGACTGCGGCAGCGCCCCCAGCACCTGCGGCGACGGCACCTGCCAGTCGACCGAGACGGCCACGACCTGCGCGGTCGACTGCGACCCGACGACGAAGTGCCTCGTGCAGGCGTGTGGTACGCAGATCAACGGCTGCTTCAACAACACCACCTGCGCCGCCATCTTCACCTGCTTCGACAAGTGCGCCAGTGGCGACCAGACCTGCTTGCAGGCCTGCTACACCGCTGCGCCGGCGGCCGCCCAGCAGCTGTACCAGACGTATGCGACCTGCGCGCAGAGCAGCGGTTGCCTGCCGGCTGGCTAGGCGCTTTCGCTGGATTCCCCGAGTGTTCGTGGGCGAATCGGCGCTGCGCGCCGCCGGGCTCTAGTCGCTTCGCGACCAGGCCGGATTCGCCCCAGCAGCCGGGTCGCACGGTGACGCGCTGCACGGGCAGTCGCGCGCAAGCGATGCTTATTGCAGCGTGATCAACGTCTTCGATCCGGCCTGTCCACTCACCGACGGCCGATCCGCGAACACATCCGAGACCTTCTGCTTCTTCTTGGACGGGTCCTTGGTGATGTCCAGGCCGCGCTCGGTGAGCGGGAACTCCTCCGTGCCGCCCCACTGGCCCTCGTTTGACGGCAGGCCGATCGTGTACTTGTAGTGCACGTTCATCCCCGCGGGAAAAGAGAACACGCCCGACCAGATGTTGTCGCCGGCCACGTCGTCGCCCTGTTGCCCGTCGTCACGCAGGGCGATCTTGTTCGGCACCCACTTGGTCTTCATGCCCAGCTTGGCGTCGTTGCCGCTGATGTAGACGATGCCTTTGCCCTTTGGCGGCGGTGGGTTGTTGATCGGCCCGAACGTGTCCAGGGCGATCGCACCGCCGGTCGCGTCGCAGACGAACGTCACGAACACCGCCGACGTCGGGTCGTCCACGAGCACCTGCGACTGCAGCGAGGGCGCCAGATCGCGCGTCTTGCCGTCCTTGGCAAAGACCAGTTGCATCTCGAGCGGATCGCCGGCCACGATGCCCAAGTCGGTGTACGGGATGAAGATTTCCAGCAGATGACCGTTCTTGACGGGGCCACCCACCTTGCCGGCAAACGTCGTCGCGGCGAGGCCGGTCCAGTTGCCGCTGCCGCTGTACTTGCGCAGCTCCGGCGTCGCGGTGCCGCCCGCCAGGCCGATCCACAGCTCGCGCGACGCACCTTTGCCTTGAAACACGAGGGCATCGCCAAAGCGGCTCAGCTTGCTGGCCGGATCCTCCGTGACATCACCCGTGGCTGCGTTCACGACGTGCTTGTTCGACAGGTAGACGCCCAGACCGCCCGACGCCACGGTGGTCAAGTCATAGTTGTGCTGCACGCCGACGTACAGGCCGTCGACGCCCTGGTACTGCCCGAAACCATAGTAGACTGTCGCGATCCAGTCGTCCGGGTTGGCGATTGCGCCCGAGCTGTCCGAGTCGAAGAAGAAGCCGCCTTTGTCCGCCCACTCGCTCTCGTTGGGCGAGAAGATGCCGTCCAGCGTCGGCGGCGGAACCAGCGGCCCTTGCGGCGCTTGCGGATTGGCCTGGATGATCGGCTTGAAGTCCGGCAGCGTGATCGTCGGCTTGCCCATCAACTGCAGCGCCAGGTTCATCTGCGCGTACGCGCCCGCCAGGTGGATGCGAAACGCGGTGTCGAACGGCGAGTCATCGTTGGACGGCGAGGTTTCGTCGCCGCCGTACCACCAGAACCAGTCCGAGCCTTCCGCGGCGTAGATCTCGTCGAACGCCTTCCAGACGTGGTAGTCCGCCGAGTTCTTGTCGGTAGGCAACGGCGCCAGCGGATCCGGCTGCACGATCCCGGACTTGACCATGTCGTTGCGCGCGGTGAGCAGGTACTCCCAGCCTGTGTTCTCCTCGACCTCGCCGATCCAGATGGCGAAGTTGCCGGCAATCCAGGAGCCGGGGAACAGCGGCTCGATTTCGTTCATCGCCGCCACCGGATGCGCCGGAACCTGCCGCGCCGGATTGCCTTGCAGGTACTCCGCGCCGGTGACCGTGATGATCTCGCCAGCCGCCTGCGAGTCCGTCAGCTTGCTGTAGAGCGCGTGGAAAAAGCCTTTCCCGTCATGCTCTTTGACGAAGGTCTCCCAGGCGTTCTCGCCGTCGAGCACCAGGGTGATCACGCGGTCCGACCCGCCCAGCGACGGCGCCTGCGCGGCGACGTTCTTGATGAGGTCCGCGGCCGCATCGGTGCCGACCAGACCCTGGTACTTGAACCCGATGTCGTTGGACATCTGGGTGTTGCGAAAGAAGATCGCCAGCGGATTCTGCAGATCGCCCGCCTGACCCGGCTTCTGCTTGTCCGTGTCCACGACCCACGGACCCTGCGGCGCCTGCGTCGTGTCCGCGCCCGAGCCATCCTGGTGGTAGCCGGTGGACGCCGACTGCACGGCCTGGTCCGTTGCAACCCATTGAATGTTGTACTTCTTGAAGTGCTGGATGACCTCTTCGGCCACCGATCCCTCGCCGGGCCACATGCCCTGCGGCGGCTCCCCGAACAGGCCCTGGTAGAACGCAACGGCGCGGCCGACCTGCGCCGCCGCGTCCTGCGGAAACGAGAACGGCGGCACGGGCTTGGGATCGAACGGCTGACCCGGCCCCATCAGATCGGTGCTCTGCAGCAGCGGCAGGATCGGGTGGTAGAACGGCGTCGTCGCGATCTCGATCTGCCCCTGGTGCGTCGCCGCGTGGTACATGAGCTGTTTGTGAATCGGAATCACGGCTTTCATGATCTTGTATTCTTCGGCGACGATGCGGTTGGCCAGCTGCTCGGACAGCGGCACCTTGAGCGTGAATGTCGCGTTGGTCGGCGCCGAAGCCGCGAGAATATCGGACAAATCGACCACGTCGCCGGTGGGCAGGCTGACCGGGCCGTGCAGGAAGTCTGGGTCGAACCACGCGAGTTCAAACCAGATCTTGAGGCCCAGCAGGTCCTGCTGCGTCAGCGTCGCCGGGTTCTTGTCGCGCAGCGCGGCATAGGCCGGGAAGCGGTTCATGAGCACGGGCGCCGTCGAGACGCAACTCCATGGATCGGCGTACAAAAGGCCAATCTGCTTGGGCGTCGCCACCTTCGGATCCGGCGTCGGCTGCAGCAGCAGGTCGATCCACGGGTCGGTGTGCCCCTGCCACTTGGCGAGAAAGGCGGCCGAATCCACGGTGTTGTTCTTGGTGTCGACGTACGGCCCGAGCCGGTCCAGGTAGTAGCCGATGAGCTGGTTCAGCATCACCGGCGTCAGGTTGATGGTCAGGTGAACCGCAGGATACTGCTGCAGAATGCCCGCCATGTCGTAGTAGTCCTTCGTCGCGTGCTTGCGCACCCACGGCGAGGTCAGGACATCGGCGATCGGGTCGAGGTAGGTCGGCTGGTGCTGGTGCCACATGATCTGCAGGTAGACCGTGCGCTTGACGACGGCCTTGTTCTTGCCGCTGGCCAGCGCATCGCCCTCCTGGGACTTCACGTTCTTGACCAGCACGGTGTAGGTCAGCGCGCCGTCGAACTTCTGCCCGGCCGCGAAGGAAAGCGCAACGATGAGCGGATCTTCCGTGATCTGCGCCCCCGTCACAGTGATCGCGCCGCTGGCGGAGTCCGTCAGGCTGTAGTTCTTGGCCACCTGCGCCGTCGTGGCGTCCAGCGGCTTGGAGAAGCGCACCTTGATGCCCTTGCCGTCCGAGGAAAAGGCGCTCATCACCTGCAGCGGTCCGGCCGGATAGATCGGCGGCACGTCGGCGGGCACATCGGGCGGCACCACGACGTCCACCGGCGCGGCCGTGTCTTGAACATCGGCAATGTCGCTGGGTTGCGTCACGTCGGGCAGATCCTGCCCGTCGGTCGGCGCGGGCACATCGGCAAGCGGCGGCACATCCGGCGGCGCCACGTCCCAACTGCCTGATCCGTCGAGCTTCTTGTTGTACTCGGTCGCCGGCGGCTGCCAGGCGTCGGCGGGCAGCTGCGTGTGGCGTTGTTCACGCTCGGCCGTCAGGGCGCACGCCGGCAGCGCGACGACGAGAAGGCAGAACAGCAGCGCGTCTTTCCGAATGCGGAGGAGGTGCAAGACAGTCACGGCAGTGCCTTCCTTGGCCTTCGGCGGCCGGCGTGCAGTATAGCGCGGCGGCGGCGGATTCCCACAGGGGCATCTGGGCTGCGCGCGTTGCCTTTCTCGCCAGCGTTCCGCATGATTGACGTTCCAGAGGGGCGCGGACCGCGCCAGACGGGGGATCGGGATGCGAGGTCAGCAGCGGGTAGCACACTGGGCGATCGTCGGGCTGAGCCTGGCCGCGTTGGCGTGCGGCGGGACGAAGTACACGTGCCCCTCCGGCTACAAGTTGAACGGCCAGAACTGCTATCCGATCGAGCAGGTGCAGCCGGCGCAAGACACGGCTGCCGGGCCGGACATCCTCGTGGATCAGGACACCGGCGAGCCCGACGTCCCCGTCGTCGACGAACAGGCGCCGCCGGACATCCTCGACAGCGACGTGCCCGCGCCGGTGGACGCCAAGCCCGATGTGAAGGCGGACATCAAGACGCCGCCGAAGAAGGCGGTGGGCGCCGCGTGCGTGGACGACAGCGACTGCGTCTCCGGCGTGCTCACCTGCTACTCCTGGCCGGGCGGCTACTGCAGCGCAACGACCTGCAAGGCCGGCGGTGTCGTGTGCCCCGGCGCGTCCACCTGCTGGTCCAGCGGCACGGCCGACCTGTGCGCCGCCACGTGCGACGACAACCCGGACTGCCGCACGACGGAAGGCTACGGCTGCAAGCGCCTGAGCCAGGCGTTTGGCGGCCTCGACGCCAAGTTCTGCTTGCCGGGCGGCAAGGGCGGCCTCGGCATGGGCTGCGCTGGCCCGCTGGACTGCACCGGCTCCGCCACGTGCCTGACCGACATGGCCGGCGGCTACTGCGCGCGCCTGGGTTGCGGCTTGGGCGACGACTGCGACGCGGGCTCCGCCTGCGTGATGCGCAACGGCAAGCCGACGTGCCTCAAGACCTGCGGCCTCGACGCGGACTGCCAGATCGCCACCAAGCAGGCGCGCAAGTGCGTCGCGAAGACCGATCTGACCAAGAAGCCGGTGCAAGTGTGCCTGGACTCGTCCAAAGCCGCGCCGGTGGGTGCGCCTTGCGTGGTCGACCTCGACTGCGACACCAAGATGTGCGTCATCTACGCCAAGGGCACCTGCGCCACCGGCGGCGCGCCGTGCCTGAGCGACGGCGGCTGCGGCGCCAGCGCGCCGTGCAACCTCGACCCGGCAGCGGAGAAGGGCGCTTGCGGCTCGCCGTGCTCCGCCGACAAGGGCTGCCCGATCAACTCCTTGTGCATTCCCGGCGTCGGCTCCACGCAGGCCGGCACCTGCCAGCCGCTGTGCAAAGGTCCCGGCGACGAAGGCACCGGCGCGACGTGCAACGTGCCTGGCACCATGTGCATCTACGGCGACCCGATCGCGCCGCCCGCCGGCAGCGCGCCGCCGTCGTATTCGTGCGCCCAGCAACCTTCCGGCAGCGCCGGCGCGCCGTGCACGGCGAACGCGGACTGCGCCGGCGCCGGCTCCTCGTGCCTGACCAACGCCGCCGGCAACGCCGGCTACTGCGCGAGCAACTGCAGCGCCGCCATGCCGCCGTGCAACTTCGGCAGCGTCTGCGTCGACACCGGTCTGGCGATGTGCATGAAGCGCTGCAGCGGCGACTACGACTGCCCGGTGCAGATGGCTTGCGTGCAGAGCGTCCAGGCGGGCGGCAAGGTCTGCATGACGCCGTAGGCGCTGGGATCAGCCCGGCTTGCCCGGCGTCCACAGCGGCTCGGGCTCACCCTGCCGCTTCGCCACCCAACGCGACGCCACGAACAGCAGATCGCTCAGCCGATTCAGGTACTTGAGATCTTCCGGGTCGATCGGTTCGTGCCGCGACAGCGCCAGCGTCTCGCGCTCCGCCCGCCGACAAACCGTGCGCGCCAGGTGCAGCACGGAGGCCACCGGCCCACCGCCGGGCAGCACGAAGGAGCGCAGCGGCTCCAACTCCGCATTCATCCGGTCGATCTCCTGCTCCAGCGCCGTCGTGTCCGCCGCCAGCACCATGGGCTGCCCCGGATAGCGGCTCTCCAGCCGCGTCGCCAGGCTCGATCCCAGATCGAACAGCTTTTGCTGAATGTGCTCGAGCAGTTGCTCCAGTTCCGCGCGCGTCGCGGCATTTTGCAGGTGGCGCCGGGCGTGATCGCGCACCATGCCGAGCACGGCGTTCAATTCATCCACGGTGCCATAGGCTTCGATGCGCGGGTCGTCCTTGCCGACGCGCTCGCCGCCGACCAGACCCGTGCTGCCGTCATCGCCGGTGCGGGTGTAGATGCGGTTGAGGCGGACGATGAGCTACCTCCCGGTGATCCTTCAACTCGCTGCGCTTCGCTCAGGATGACGACCGCGCGCCAGCAAGCTGGACGCAGTCGTCAGTTGGCGCAGCACATCACGCCGTTGATCCACGCCGCGCTGCCCGCGGCGCGCACGCAAGTGCCTACCATCGAGTCGATGCGGTAGGTCGCGCTGATGCAGGAGTTGCCGAAGTTGGTGATCTTGCCTTGGCAGTCCTTGCCGAGACCGGCGATGTCATTGGAATTCTGGCCGTTCAAGCAAGGCTGGCACACGCCGTTGTCGTTGGCGGCGTTGATCGACCAGCAGCCCGGCTGGAACGCGTCCGCTTGCGAGACGGACTGCAGCAACGCCTGATCCGCGGCGCTCGAGTTGCAGACGTGGAACTTGCTGCCGCACAGCGCCAGCGGGCTGAGCGAGCCGATGTTGCCGGACCACGTGCCGCTGCAGCTCGCGATCTTCGGGTACGTGGCGAAGTCGATGAGGCCCTCGCGGGTGCCGTCGGCGCACGACGTGTCCTCGATCTTGCAGGTGGAGGAACAGCCATCGCCGCTCTTCGTGTTGCCGTCGTCGCACTGCTCGCCCAGCAGCGTCATCAGCACGCCGTCGCCGCAGACGCCCAGCTTGCACACGCCGACCTTGCAGATGTTGGTCGGGCCGCAACTCGTGTTGTCGACGACAGAAACGTGGACGCAGCCGGTCGTCGTGTTGCACGAGTCGATGGTGCACGGGTTGGCGTCGTCGCAGTTGAGCACCGGCGGCGCGCACACGCCGCCCGCGCACGTGTCCGGACCGGTGCACGCGTTGCCGTCATTGCATGCGGCGTTGTTCGACGTGTGCAGGCAGCCCGTGGTCGGGTTGCAGCTGTCCGACGTGCAAGCGTTGGCGTCGTCGCAGTTCAGCGCCGGTCCCGGCTGGCAGTTCGAGCCATTGCAGGAGTCGCCCACCGTGCAGATGCTGCCATCGGCGTCGCAGGCCTTGCCCTGCTGCGGCGCGGCGTCGAACTTGCAGTTGCCGTTCGACGTGTTGCAGCTGTCCGTCGTGCACGGATTGCCGTCGTTGCACACCACGGGCGTCCCGCCAGTGCAGGCGCCCGCCGTGCAGATGTCGCTGACCGTGCACGGGTTGCCGTCGGAGCACGGGCTGTTGTTCGCGACGTGCAAGCAGCCCGTCGTCGGGCTGCACGAGTCGTTGGTGCACGCGTTGCCATCATCGCAGTTCAGCGTCGGTCCCGGGTTGCAGACGCCGGCGGCGCACGTGTCGGTCGTCGTGCACACGCTGTTGTCCGCGTTGCAGGCAAGGCCGCTGTTGATGCTGACGTAGCCGCACTTGCCGGTCGCCGTCGCGCACGTGTTCTGCGTGCAGGTCGTGTCCAGCGACGGATCGCACGTGACGACCGACGCCGGATTGACCGTGCACTTGTACGGCAGCGTCGCCTTGTTGCAGTAGAGCGTGCCGTTGCAGAAGTTGCCGTCCTCGAACGGCGCGCAGTCCGTGTTCGTCGTGCACTGGCACGTGTTCGTGCCGGACTTGCAGGTGCCCGCCGCGCAGACGTCGCTCACCGTGCAAGCGTTGCCGTCGTCGCACGCCGCCGTGTTGTTCGCGTAGGCGCAGCCCGTGGCCGGTGCGCAACTGTCCGTCGTGCAAGGATTGTTGTCGTTGCAGAACGCCAGCGGATCGACCGCGTTGCCCTTGCACGCGCCCAAGCCGCAGACATCGCCGCTGGTGCACGCGTTGCCGTCGTCGCACGGCAGGTTGTTGTTGGTGAACACGCAGCCGCTGCCCGGGTTGCAGCTGTCCGACGTGCAGATGTTGTTGTCATTGCAGGTCGTCGCGACACCAGCGCACAGCGTGGCCGCGCACTTGTCGCCGCTGGTGCACGCATTGCCGTCATCGCAGTTGGTCGTGTTGGCCGTGTGCGTGCAGCCGGTCAGGACGTTGCAGGCGTCGGTCGTGCAGGTGTTGCTGTCATTGCACGCGGTCAGCGGGTCGAGCGCCGTGCCGGAGCAGGTGCCCGCCGTGCACTTGTCGCCGGTCGTGCACGCGTTGCCGTCCGTGCAAGGCAGCGAATTCGGCGTGTTGGCGCATCCGGTTGTCGGGCTGCAAGAGTCGTCCGTGCAAGCGTTGTTGTCGTTGCAGTTGACCGCCACGCCGGCGCAGGCGCCGCCGCTGCAGATGTCGCCGGAAGTGCACGCATTGCCGTCCGAGCACACCGCGGTGTTGGCCGTGTTGACGCAAGCGCCGGACGCCACGTTGCAGCTGTCGTTCGTGCAGCCGTTGTTGTCGTTGCAGTTGCGCACCGCGCCCGGGACGCACGCGCTGCCGCTGCAGACATCGCCCACGGTGCACGGGTTGCCGTCGGTGCACGGCGAGACGTTCGCCACGTGCGCGCAGCCGGTCAGCGGGTTGCAGGAGTCGTCCGTGCACGCGTTGCCGTCGTCGCAGCTGACCAGCGGGCCGGGCAAGCACACGCCGCCCGTGCATGCATCGCCGACCGAGCACACGCTGTTGTCCGCGTTGCAGGGCGCTCCCTGGTTCTGCGCGACATAGCTGCACAATCCGGTTGCGGGCGCGCACGTGTTCTTGGTGCACACGCCATCGCCCGTCGGGTCGCAGGTCACGATCGTCGCGGTCGCCACGCGGCACTGGTACGGCACAGCCGACGTGTCGCACACCAACGTGCCGTTGCAGAAGTTGCCGTCCTCGAAGCCGGCGCAGTCCGCCGTCTTGGTGCACTGGCAGGTGTTGGTGCCCGAAGCGCACACGCCGCCGCTGCACGCGTCGCCGACCGTGCACGCATTGCCGTCATCGCAAGTGGCCGTATTGTTGACGTGCGTGCAGCCCGTCGCCACGTTGCACGCGTCGTTCGTGCACGCGTTGCCGTCATTGCAGGACACCGTCGGGTCGATCGCCGTGCCCTTGCAGGCGCCCGCCGCGCACGCGTCGTTGCTGGTGCACGCGTTGCCGTCGTCGCAGGCCAGCGTGTTCGGCGCGTACAGGCAGCCGGTCGCCGGATTGCAGCTGTCCGTCGTGCACAAGTTGCCGTCATTGCAGACGAGTGCCGTGCCCAGGCAGGAGCCGCCGCTGCACGTGTCGCCCTGGCTGCACGCGTTGCCGTCATTGCAGGCCGAGGTGTTGTTGGTGAACACGCAAGCGCCCGTCGCCAAGCTGCAACTGTCCGTCGTGCAAGAGTTGTTGTCGTTGCACACCGTGGCGGCGCCGGCCGCGCAAGCGCCGCTGGCGCACGCATCGCCGACCGTGCACGGATTGCCGTCGCTGCACGGCGAGTTGTTCGGCACGTGGCTGCACCCGGTCTTGGTGCCGCAAGCGTCGTTGGTGCACGGGTTGCCGTCGTCGCAGTTCAGGTTCGCACCCGCGTTGCACACGCCGCCGATGCACGCATCGCCCACCGTGCACACGCTGCCGTCCGCGTCGCAGGACTTGCCGTCGTTGATGGCGGCCATCGCGCACTTGCCGGTCGTGGTCG
>CAIXAA010000894.1 GCA_903917305.1 uncultured Myxococcales bacterium
CATGAAGGAGAACCAGCGGGTCATCGATCAGTGGCACAAGCAGACCGGCCACAACCAGGACTCGCTCAAGAAGATCTACGAGTCGATCGTGCGCGGCGAGCGCATCGCCAACAAGGCCAAGTCCGAGCTGGTCGAGGCCAACCTGCGCCTCGTGGTGTCGATCGCCAAGAAGTACACGAACCGCGGTCTGCAATTCCTGGACTTGATTCAGGAAGGCAACATCGGCCTGATGAAGGCGGTGGACAAGTTCGAGTACCGGCGCGGCTACAAGTTCTCGACGTATGCGACGTGGTGGATCCGCCAGGCGATCACGCGCGCGATCGCGGATCAGGCGCGCACGATCCGCATCCCGGTGCACATGATCGAGACGATCAACAAGCTGGTGCGTACCTCACGGTATTTGCAGCAGGAGTTGGCCCGCGAGCCGCTGCCCGAGGAAGTCGCGGCCAAGATGGAGATGCCGCTCGACAAGGTGCGCAAGGTCCTCAAGATCGCCAAGGAGCCGATTTCCTTGGAGACGCCCATCGGCGAGGAAGAGGACAGCCACCTCGGCGACTTCATCGAGGACAAGCGCGCCGTCAGCCCGGTGGACGCCGTGACGATGGCGGCGCTGGAAGAGAAGGTGCGGAAATCGTTGGCTTGCCTCGCGCCGCGCGAGGAACGCGTGATCAAGATGCGCTTCGGGCTCGAGGACGGGTCGGAGCACACGCTCGAAGAAGTGGGCCAGAGCGTCCAGGTCACGCGCGAGCGCATCCGGCAAATCGAAGCCAAGGCGCTGCGCAAGCTGCGGCACACCACCCGGGCGAAGATTTTGAAGCCGTTTTCAGACGGTTAGCGGATGCCGGCTGGGCTGCGGCGGCCGGGTGCGGCGCGCAGCGTGGGCGAGTGGCCGTCACTGCGGCATTGACTCTTGCCGCTCGCGGATGGACACTCCTGCGCCGTCGGGCCGAGCGCCCGCGGCCTGCCTTGGCCCCGCAAAGACTGGGCCCATAGCTCAGCGGTGAGAGCTGCCGGCTCATAACCGGCTGGTCCCTGGTTCGAATCCAGGTGGGCCCACCGAGCGCAGCGCGGCAGACAGGCCTAGAGGAGCGAAAGCCATGGTTGTGAGCAAACCCGCTGAAATCATGGACGTCCTGCGCCGTCTGCAGGCCATCGACGACGAAATTCGCGAGATCCGCGTCGCCCGCGACCAGATGGTCGCCAGCATGGAGCGCCTGCAGAAGGTGCTTGCCCACCTCGACCGCGAGCTCGCGGAGAAGCGGGAGAAGCTGGCGGAAGCCGAGACCTGGTACCGCGCCAAGAACGGCGAGCTCGAAGCCGAGCGCGAGAAGCTGACCAAAGCCAAGTCCAAGCTCACCGGCGTGACGCGCTCGAAAGAGTACGTCGCCGTCAACAAGGAACTCGAGACGGTTCGCAAGAACATCACGCAGCGCGAGGACGAAGTGGCCAAGCTGCTCGTCGCGATCGGCGAGTTCCGCGAGGCGATTGGCAAGGAAGAGCAGAAGGTCAAGGACTTGCGCAGCCAGGCCGAGGTCGAGTCGCACTCCAACCGCGAGCGTCTGGCGGTGATGGAAGGCAAGATCGCCGAGGTCGACGCGCGCCGCAAAGTCATCTCGTCGGCCGTCGACCGCAGCCTCGTCGAGCGCTACGGCCGCATCGCGGCCAAGCGCGAAGGCATCGCCGTCGCGGCGGTGGTCGATGGCGGCTGCCGGGGCTGCCACATGCAGCTCAACCCGCGCTTCATCGAGAGCATCCTGCGCGCCTCGAGCGTGGTGACGTGCCCGCATTGCTCGCGCTACTTGTACGCGGACAGCGCGCATGACGCCGACGGCAATGCCGTGACCAGCGTCTAAGCCGCTTACTTTCCTTTCAGACCCAGCGTCGCCAGCGCGTCGGCGTACTCGTTCCAGCGCGTACCGTCGTGCGCCTTGGTCCACTGCAGCTTCACGCCGGGGTGCGCCTGCGCCAGCTCGAAGGCGCGCTGCACGAGATCGATGTTCTTGATCTCGCCGTCCTTGCGCTTCCAGCCGCGCGCGCGCCAGGTTTTCGCCCACAAAGTCAAGGTCTTGACGCACAGGTCGCTGTCGCTGTGCACGGTCGTGCGCGCATCCGTGGGCAGGTGCTCCAGCGCGTGGATGATGGCGGTGAGCTCCATGCGGTTGTTGGTCGTCTGGCGCTCCCCACCTCGGTCTTCCGCAACAATCTCGCCATCTTTCACGTAGACGAAGCCCCAGCCGCCAGGACCGGGATTCGGGCGCGCGCCGCCGTCGGTGAAGACGCCGTCGGTCGGCCCTTGCGTAAAGCGTTCGAGGACTTCCGCGGGCGTGAGGTCGACGACGTCCGTGCCGCTGCCGCCGCCGAACCAAGTCTTGGACCCGGCGGCGCGACCG
The DNA here is from genome assembly GCA_903917305.1 of uncultured Myxococcales bacterium. Taxonomy (GTDB): domain Bacteria; phylum Myxococcota_A; class UBA9042; order UBA9042; family UBA9042; genus CAIXAA01. The sequence goes on from CAIXAA010000894.1 coordinate 2,391, forward strand.
GGGGGCAGGCGCTGGATCGCGGGCGCGGCGGCCCCGCTGGCGATCTGCCAAGGCGTGGGCGCACCTGCAGGCGCCGCGGGGGCCGCGCCCTTGGACTTGCGGTGCGCGTTGCAGAAGCGCGGCTTCCAGCCCGGGTACTTGGCCAGCGCCGCCTCGGCGACCTCAAAGGCCACGCCGCATTCGTCACACGTGAACTGGGCCATTTCGCTAGCCTTTGCCCGCAAGCTCGCGGTTGCGCTTCTTCAAGGCGGACAGCGTGCCCAGCAGCGCGCCGAGGCCGCCCGACTGCTGCCGCGCCACCAGCGTGCGCATCAGGTCGATCATCGCGGTGCCGTAGGGGTACCACCAAGGCTCGATGGCGCTTGTGGAATCCACGACGACCAGGCGCGGCCGCGTCAGGTGCATCAGCGCCTCGGGGGAGTTCGTCACGCCCGTGCCGGACTCGCCGACGCCGACCCACGGCAGGTCGGGCAGCGCGCCGGTGAAGCTGTGGTTGTTGATCCACACCATGCCGCTGCGCAGCCGGTCGGCGACGCTGCGCGCGCGGTTCAGGTCGCGGCACCACACCGAGGCGCCCAGGCCGTAGCGCGTGTCGTTGGCGGCGGTGATGCAGTCTTCATCCGTTTCGCAGATCTCCAGCACGGCGGTCGGGCCGAAGCTCTCGTCCGCCCACGCCGGCGCATCGCGCGGCACGCCGGTCAGCAGCGTCGGGCGCAGCGGGCCGCCGCTGTCCGGCAGGCCGCCGGTCTCCAGCTTGGCACCGCGCGCCAGGGCATCGCGGATGTGCCCGATCACAAGCTCTTTTTGCATCGGCGTGACCAGCTCGCACACGTCCGGCGCGGCGCGCTCCATCGCAGCCACGAGCGACGGCAGGAAGGCCGGCGCGATGGTCGCCTGCACCGCCACGCGCTCGATGCCGGAGCAATTCTGTCCGGCATTCATGAGGATGCCCCAGGCGACGCCGGCGGCGGTGCGCTCCAGGTCGGCGCCTTCCAGCACCACGGCGCAGTCCTTGCCACCCAGCTCCAGCTCGCACGGGATGCCGCGCTCCGCGCAGGCCACCGCGACGCGCCTTCCGGTGCGCGTGCTGCCGGTGAACACGATCATGTCCGGCTTGGCCTCGATCAGCGCCGCGCCCGCCTCGCCGGCGCCCGGCAGCATCTGCACGATGGGCCCCAGGGCGCTGCGCAGCCGCTCCACCAGCCACGCGCCGGTCTGCGGCGTGCATTCCGACGGCTTCAAGACCACGCCATTGCCGGCCAGCAGCGCCGGCACCAGCGTGCGCATCGGCAGCGACACCGGGAAATTCCAGGGAGAAATCACGCCAATGACGCCGCGCGGCAGCCTCTCGATGGTCGCCTTCTTGCCCGGCATCTCCAGCGAAGGCACATGGCCCTTGCGCGGCGCCAGCAGCGCCGGACCGCGATCGCACCAGTAGCTGAACAAATCCGCGACGCCCAGCACTTCGGCGGAGTAGCTCTCGGCGAGCGGCTTGTGCGTCTCCAGCGTCGCCAGCTCCGCCAGCTCGTCGGCGCGCGCCAGGATCAGCTGGCAGGCCTCGCGCATCTTCGCCACGCGCGACGCGATCGGCAGGCTCGCCCATTTCGCAGCGGCGGCGCGCACTTCGTTCACGGCGTCTTGGGCGGCCAGCTGCACATCGGTCAGGGGTTGGGGCGGCATCGGCGGGTTCCTCCGTAGCGTCAAGGTGGGCTGCCGGGTTCTAGCAAACGCAGCGTGCACAGACCAGTGCAAGTCGGTAAGCAACACGCGCAACCCGGCGTCCATGACGCGGTTGTGACGCCGCATCGGTTGACATCGGACCCTTCCCTCTTGAACATGCCGCTGGCGCCTTCTGCGCTTCGGAGCCGCCATGTGGCTGAGGCTCGTCGCCTGGTGCATGTCCGTGACCTTCCCGTCCACCGACGAGCTTGTCGGCGTGGATCGCATGGAAGTCGTGCCGTTCTTGCGCCAGTTCAACCGTGACACGCCGCTGCTCATGCAGGTCGCGCTCAGCGCGTCGGTGCTGGTGTTCCTGCTCTCCCCGCTGCTGACCATCGGCGTGCCGCTGCCGGCGCCGTGGCTGAGCAAGGCAAACCAGCAGAAACACTTGGAGAAGCTGGCCGGGCACCCCATCTACCTGCTGCGCCAGACGATGATGATGATCAAGACCGTGGCCGGGCTGCTGTGGGGCGCGGATCCCCAGGTGCGCAAGTCGCTGGGCATGGATCCGTACAAAGTCGATCCCGGCAGCTGGCGCCAGGCGTGAGGCAGTCCGTGCAAGCACCCCAAGCTGGTCGACATTTCAGCTTCGCCACCGGCCCGGACGTGGAGCTGACGGCGGACTACGTCGTCGTGGGCAGCGGCGCGGGCGGTGCAGCGGCGGCGATCACGCTGGCGCGCGCTGGGCGTTCGGTCGTGTTGTGCGAGGCCGGGCCCTGGCGCGATCCGGAAGACTACCCGCACACCATGTACGGCACGATGCGGGACATGTTCAACAACTGGGGCTCGCTGGTCGCCACCGGCGATTCGATCATCCCGGTCGTGCAGGCGCGGCTGGTCGGCGGCACGCCAGTCATCAACAGCGCGATCGTCGTGCGCACGCCGGCGGATGTGCTGGAAGACTGGCGCGTGCGGCACGGCCTGGGCGGCGTGTTCAACGAGGACACGATCGGCCGCGCGCAGGACCGCATCGAGCAGGAGTTGCAGATCCAGCCGAGCGAAGCCGAGATCCTCGGGCCATCGAGCGAGCGGATGCTGCAAGCGCTGGAGCGCCTGGGCCTCGAAGGCCACCCGACGATGCGCAACGTCGCGAATTGCCAGGGCGTCATGCAGTGCCTGCAGGGCTGCCGCAACCGCGCCAAGCAGACCTCGAACGTGCTGTGGATCCGCGAGCTGCTGCAGCTGGGCGGCACCGTGCTGTCGTGCGCCGAAGTCGAGCGCGTGGCGATCGAGCGCGGCCGGGCCAGCGGCATCCGCGGCCACTTCCGCCACCCGGAAGAGCGCAACCGTGGCGCGGGCTTTCGCGTGCAGGCCACGCGGGGCGTGTTCATCGCGGCGTCGGCGACGGGCTCCGCGCCGCTCCTGCAGCGCAGCGGCGTGCGGTTGCCGTACCTCGGGCAAGGCTGGCGCGCGCATCCGGGCGCGGGCGTGCTGGGCGTCTACGACGAGCACATCAACATGCACCGCGGTCCGAGCCAGGCGGCGGCGTCGATCCACTACCGCGCGGACATCGGCATCAAGCTGGAGTCGCTGTCGCTGCCGCTGGAGTTGATCGCGGCGCGCGTCGGCGGCGCCGGGCCGCAGCTGATGCACAAGCTCGCGCAGTACCGCAAGACCGCGATGTGGGTGGCGGCGGTGCGCTGCGACGCCGTGGGCAGCATCAAGCGCACGCTGTGGGGCTCGACCGCGCTGCACTTCGTGCCGTCCAAGAAGGACCTGTGGCGCCTGCGCGAGGGCCTCAAGATCGTCTCCAAGCTGCACTTCGAGGTCGGCGCCACGAAGGTCTGGCCGGGCGTCTACGGCATGCCCGCGGAGATCACGCCCGACACGCTGGATCTGTTCGACCAGGCGCCGCTGGACAACAAGGCCTATACCTGGGTTTTGTCGCATCTTTTCGGCGGCTGCTCCCTGGGAGCCGATCCCGCCACCTCCGTGGTCGCGCCCGATCTGCACCTGCGCGGCGTGCGCAACCTGCACGTGGTTGACGCCTCGGCCATTCCCACCACACTTGGCGTGAATCCGCAGCACACGATCATGGCGATGGCCATGGTCGCGGCCGAGCGGCTCGTCAATGAAGAACGACCCTAGGAGGTTCCATGGCTACCCTCGCCGATCTCGTCCGTGCCGGCGCCAAGCCCGCGGAGCTGGCCGCCCTGCTCGATGGCACTGACGCCCTGGGCCGCCAGGAGGCGCTCGCCGGCCTGGCTCGGTCTGATTTTGGGCCGCTGTTTCGCGCGGTTGCTGGCCAGCACGTCGATCTCGCCTACTACGTGCCGAAAGAGACGCCGGCCGGCACCTTCGTGCGCCACGTCGGCCTGAACTCGATGCCGCTGTTCCGCACGGTCGACAAGCGCTTCGTGCGCGCCCCGAACGGGGAGCTGTGGGGCTACAACCACCTGGAAAACCCGATCGCGTCAGCCTTTTCCGGTCCCGGCTACTTCTGCGTCGCCGAGCGCCCGGCGCCCAGCCCGGACGGCCGCCAGGGCTGCGACCAGCTCTTCATCGACTACTGGCGCGTGCCGCCCAGCTTGCCGCACCCCGGCTGGCCCGCCGTCACGCCCAACGACCGCCTGCCCGGCAGCCTCGTCTACGGCAAGATGTGCGACTACATGTGGCGCGTCTCGCAGCACGTCTCGATCGGCGAAGCCTGGCGCAATGGCAAGTCGATCGACACGTTCTTCATCATCAGCCGCGAGTCCTGACCGCCATGGCGCGCCCCGAGCAGATCGTCTGCGGCCAGCACGCGGTGACGGCGGCGCTGCAGCACCGTTGTCGCGACGTGCGCCGGCTGTATTTCGCGCCGCAGCACCTGGCCAGCTTGAAGCCCGTGCTGCGCGAGCTGGCGGCGCGGCGCGCGATCTACCGCGAGCTGCCGGATGCGGAGCTGGAGCGCGTCTCCGGGCAGCGGGCGCACCAGGGCCTGGTCGCCGTGCTGGACGCGCCGGAGACCGAGACCGTGCGCCTGGACGACCTGCACGACTGGGCGGAAACGCCTGGCGTGGTGCTGGCTTTGGATGGCGTGGGCAACCCGCACAACCTGGGCGCGATTGCGCGCACGGCGGCGTTCCTGGGCGTGCGGGCGCTGCTGCTCTCGGCGCAAGGCGTGGCGTGCGTGCGCAGCACCGCGGCGTACCGCACCTCCGAGGGCGGGCTGGAAGTGTTGCCCGCCTACCGCTCCGAGCACCTCGCCGGCGACATCCGCATCTTTCGCCAGGCCGGCGGCCGCGTCTGCGCGCTGGCGGTGGGCGGCACACAGAAGCTAAGCGATCTCGCCGGTTTGGGCCGCAAGGGGCCGGGCGTCCTGCTCGTCGCCGGCTCCGAAGAAGACGGCATGACCGCCGAAGTCGCCAAGGCCTGCGGCAACGCGCTGCGCATCGATGGCAGCGGCGCCGTCGAGTCGCTCAATGTCGGCGTGGCAGTGGGGATGGCGCTGAGCTGGCTGCTGAATTAGCGGATCTCGGCGCGGCCGGCCGTGATCTTGTCCATCAGCATCTGGATCGCGTCCATGATCTGCTCCGGACGCGGCGGGCAGCCCGGGATGTAGACGTCGACCGGAATGATGTGGTCGATGCCCGGCACCGTGGCGTAGTTGTCGTAGAAACC
>CAIXAA010000895.1 GCA_903917305.1 uncultured Myxococcales bacterium
ACGGCACCGGCGGCGCTTGATCGTGCGCGGCCGTGTCCAGCGCTGGTGCTCCGTGCGGGTGTGGGCATTGCGCTGCAGCGGCAGGCAGTTCAGCGCCTGATGGCTGCGGTGTCGGCACGTCCGCGCCAGCCTTCTTGGTCCGCGGCCTTGACGTGCGCGTCACGATCTGGCGACGCCACTGGCTGGAAGGCGCGAACACGCCATGATAATGCAGCAGTGCGCGCCGAGGCGCCGGAATCATCGCCACCAGCCTGAGCACGAAGTCAGGGCCGGAGAGCCGGATGTGCGTAGTCCCGTTTTTCCAAGCGGTTTTTAGCTTGAGCCGCACCACCTTCTCGTCGTCCACCAGTTCGACGCGATCGGTGCTGATCGCGGGACGGCACAAGTAGCGGATCATGCTCTCGAGGCCCGAGCGGTTGCAGGCGGCGATGGAGCGGTTGGCGTGCAAGCTGAACTGGCCGAGATCAGCGCAGTTGCGCGACCTCGTGTGGACCGCGGCGGGCCTGGGCCCCGGCTCGCGGGCGGGCTGGCGCTCCGGACCCCACAGCGTGAGATCGAACAGCGAGGACTGCAGGATCGCCGCCAAGGCAGGTTCCTTGCGAGCGAATTCGTCGGTGGGCGCCTCGTTGGTCTCGGCATGTCCCAGCAGGCCGCGGCGTTGCAGGAGCTTGTGCGTGCGCCGCACGATCGCGCTCAGGACCGCAGGAACGTCGTCCGGCTCCAGCTTGCCCAGCGCGTGGAACACCGGATCTTCCTTGCCAGACTTCGACCACACGCCGTCGGCGAACAGCAGGTGCCAATGCGGATCGATCTTCAGGGCTGAGTCGAAGCGATGCAGCACAGAGATCCCGCCTGCCTTGGCGCCGCGGTCATCGAAGCAGCGGAGGTAGAACTTCTGGATTTCGGAGGTGAAGATCGTCAGGACGGCGGTTCGGAGGGACTGATCCCAGGCCAGGCGGTAGCGCAAGGCGAACGGGAAGGTCAGGACCCATTGCCGGTAGGGCACGGCGGGCAAGACGTTGTCGGTGAGGTGCGCGCCTTCGTCGGCCATGCGGCGGCCATCGCACGAGGGGCACAGGCCGCGGACTTTGCAGGAGAAGGCCACGAGACGATCGTCGCCGCAGTCCTTGCAGCGGACGCGAATGAAACCTTTTGCTAACTGCCCGCAATCGATGAACTTCTCTACGGCCTGGTGCACGAAGCGCGGCAGCCGCACATGGGCGCCCAGGTACGCGCATAGCAGGCTCGGCACCGACGCGAACCACGTCCGCACCGCCCGGTGCAGATCATGGCCCTCGGGCGTGCGTCGACGGTACTGCGCGCTGAACTGGGCCATGAACCACCCACACGCGAGCAGCGAAGGCCCGCGTAATGGTGATCGTCCGATCGCGACAGAGTCGGCGGTTGGATCGAAGCGTGAGCGCTATCAGCGTGTTCTCGCGCGTGAGAGTGGCGGGGGCGTGGAGGCTGTCCACACCGGGTGATCGCTCGATCGCGGCAATGTCGGCGCCAGCGGGCGATCTGCTGGGAACTGCGCGCCCCAGCAGCTGCTTCGCATGGGAATGGTGTTGTCGACGACCACACCATCATGGTCAACGGGTCGCCGCGATGCGAAGTGCTGACCTGCGTGCCGGCGACGGCGATCGTGCCCGCGCAGGTGCTGATGGCCCCGCGGATCGGCGCGGCCAAGGACCGCTGCGTCCAGGGCGCCTGTACCGGCATCCCCGTTGCCTGCACCAACGGCGATGTCTGCAATCCTGAAGTGTGCGACCCCGTCAAGGGTTGCCAGCAGAGCGACCCCGGCGAGGTGCCCTGCAGCGATGGCAATCCGTGCACCGTGGGCGACTTGTGCGGCCTGGGCTCGTGCGTGCCGGGCATCGCGAACAAGTGCGCGTGCAGCATCGACGCCGACTGTGCGCCGTGGCAGGACGGCAACCTCTGCAACGGTTCGCTCAAATGCGACAGCGGCGCCTGCGTGTTGGATCCCGCGTCGGTGCCGTTGCCGTGCGACAACACCGCCAACACCGATACGACCTGCATGATCAACGCGTGCGTGCCGGCCACCGGCCTGTGCGCGCTCAAGCTGACGAACAATGGGGCCGCCTGCAGCGATGGCAGCGCGTGCACCGTCGGCGATCTGTGCGGCACTCTCCTTTCTCGATGAGTGACAGCGTGAGTTCATGCTTCGCTGTGTGATTTGCCGTAGTCGGCAAGCACGGTTGCGGCGGTGCGCCGCTTCTGGTACATCAACATGAACGGCT
>CAIXAA010000896.1 GCA_903917305.1 uncultured Myxococcales bacterium
CGGCGCCCGCACCCCCTTTGTGGCGCCTCCGAAATCGTGAGTTGAAAAGCCATGTCCCGCATCGTCATCACCGGAGACGCCGGCTTCATCGGGTCGAACCTCGCGCACGCGCTGGTCGCGCGCGGTGATGATGTGGTCGTACTCGACAACTTCTCGACCGGAAGGCTCAAGAATCTTTCGGGAATCGAAGACCGCGTCGAACTCGTCGAAGGCGACATCCGCGACACGACGACCATTGCGCGTGCCTTTGCCGGCGCCGATTTCGTGTTCCACCAGGCAGCAGTGCCGTCCGTGGCGCGTTCCATCGAAGATCCGGAGACTTCGCACGACGTCAACGTCGACGGCACCTTGCGCGTGCTGCAGGGCGCGCGGCAGGCGGGCGTGAAGCGGCTGATTTATGCTGCGTCGTCCAGTGCTTACGGCGAGTCGGCCGAGCTGCCGAAGGTCGAGACGATGACGCCCATGCCGATCAGCCCGTACGGCGTGCAGAAGCTGATGGCGGAGATGTACTGCCGCGTGTGGACGCGCATCTACGATTTGCCTTGCGTGGCGCTGCGTTACTTCAACGTGTTCGGCCCGCGCCAATCGCCCGCCAGCGAGTACGCCGCCGTCATCCCGAAGTTCATCACCAGCATGCAGGCCGGACGCGCGCCCATCATCTTCGGCGACGGCAGCGTGACGCGCGACTTCTGCTTCATCGACAACGTCGTCGAGGCGAACTTGAAGGCGCTCGACGCGTCAAACGCGCCGGGGAATGTGTATAACGTCGCTTGCGGAAAGCGCTATTCTCTGCTGGACCTCGTGACGCTGATCAACCAGGCGCTGGGCACGGACCTGGCTGCGACGCTGGCACCGCCGCGCACCGGCGACATCCACGACAGCCTGGCGGACATTGGCGCTGCGCGGCGCGACCTGGGCTACACGGCGGCCGTCGACCTGGGCGAGGGCTTGAAGCGCGCCGTCGCCTGGTATCAGGCGCATCCAGAAGGTTAGCTATTTCACGACATTCTGAGCGCGCGCAGCCGGGGGCACAGCCTTGGGCTTGGGTGCATCGAGCTCGGCGAGCGTCGCCGGCGCAAGACCCGCGCTGGCCGGGGCCACCAGCGCGTCCAGAAGCCGCGGCAATTCGGACTGCACCGTCCACGTGACGTGGCCTTGGCTCGACTCCGCGTGCGCCAGCGCGGGCGGTTGCACGAGCGCGAGCAGCGCGTCGGCCGCCGGCGTCGCATCCGGGCGCGGTTGCAGCGACGGCGCGTCGAGCTCGCGCGCCATGCGCGTGGCCTCCGCGGCAGCCCGCGACAATTCCTGGTGATCGTGACCGCCTGGCGTCGCCAGCCGCGCGGTCGACTCGGCGGCGCGCGCCACGACCAAGGCGAGATCGCGCAGGCGCAGCACCATCGACGGCGGCGTGCGCTCGCCCGCGAGCTTCGGGTCGCGCCGCGAATCGGCCATCCACGCGTCGAGGCGATCGCGCAGGGCGATGGCGCTCTCCGGCCCGCGGCACTCATAACCCAGCACCAGCTCAGCGCGATCGCGTGACATCACCGCTGCCGCCAGGCGCACGTTCTGGCCCATCGCGCCGCCCGGCAGCCAACCGGCGATGCCCGGCGCGTTCGGCGTCAGGCTCCACAGCGGGCCGGCACCGCGCAGCGCCGCGACCTTCTCCGCCAGCTGCGGATCCGCGAGCAATGCCGGGTTCTTGCCTTGGCGCGCGGCCGAGAGGTGGGCGAGGCCGCCATCGGTGCCCAGCCACAGAACGTGCTTGCTCGCCGCGACGGCGCGCCAGGGCTCCGTGTTCGCGGCGGGACGGAACCAGGTCGAGAGCCCGCTCCCGGTCGGCACCAGCGAAGACTGGAAGCGCGACGCGAGCTTGCGGACCGTCGCCGCCGCGTCGGGCACCTCCGTCAGCACCGCCACGCCGTCGTCAAAGCGCGTCAGCAGGACCAGCGGCGACGCCAGCGGCCGGATGTGCAGCGTCTCCACCAGGCCCAGCGGCGCAAGGCCTTGCGCTGCAGCAGAATTCGGAGCCGCCTGCTGGTGCCAGCGCGCCAGGCTCGCCTCGTGGACGCCGAGCAGCTGGCGTACGTCCGCCGGAACGTCGTCCATGGCGCCGCGATCCGCACCGCGCAGCGCCAGCGCCACGCCGGAGCCCGCCAGCACCAGCAGCACCAGCGTTACCGCGACGATCGCGCGCCGCGGCAGCCGGTCGCCGGGCTGGCGCTGCACCACCCAGGCGATCAGGCAGCCGACGCCGTAGAGCACGACCAGTGGCGCGCTCATCAGCGTCTGGTTGACCGGATCGGGCGTGGGCGTGAGCACGGCGCCGATGACGAAGGCGATGACGATCCAGTAGCGGTAGAAGCCCAGGAAGCCGCGCGCGGTGACGAGGCCCATCGCCGCGAGAACGTACATGAACAGCGGCAGCTCAAAGACCGTGCCGAAGGCCAGCAGCATCAGCAGCGAGAACGACACCGTGCTGGCGAGCGTGGGCTCGAACGTCATGCCCGGTGCGTCGATCGTGAGCTTGATGAGGAAATCCGTCATGAACGGCAGCACGACGAGGTAGCAGAACGCGGCGCCGAGCACGAAGCAGCTGACCGAGCCGGCGACGATCGGCGTCAGCATGCGGCGTTCCTTGGTCAGTAGGCCGGGGGCGACGAAGGCCCAGATTTGGTAGAAGACCACCGGACTTGCCAGGAACAGGCCCCCGTAGAGCGAGAGCTTCATGTAGACTTCGATGCTCTCGGTGATCTGCAACGCCTTGATCGAAAACAGGTTGTTGTCGGCCAACGCGTGGCGGATCGGCGCGCTGAGCCACGTGTACAGCTCGATGTGCCAGGCCCACGCGACAAAAAAGCCAGCGAAGACGGCGAGTGTCGAGCGGAAGATGCGCGTGCGCAGCTCGCCGAGGTGGGCGAGAAAGGGCATGGCGGAGCGGAGTTCGGGCGGGGCTTCGGCGCTCATGCGTCTCGCACCTGGTCGTCCTTGGGCGGTGCTTCGTCGTCAGGCGTATCGGCGGCGGCGGGTGGACGGCGCACCGGAGCCGTGCGTGGCTGTGTGCCTGAATTCCAACCGGAAAGGATGGGCGCGGAGACCGGCCACGGCGATGCCGCGCGATCCGCCTCCTTGAGGGCGGCGATCTCGGCATCGGCGGGCGTGGCGGCGGGTGGCGCAGCGTCGGCTGTACTCGTGGTTTCCACAGGTTCGGTCGTGTCGGCGGCTTCCTGGCCCTCGGCGGGGACGTCGGCGCGGCGCTTGATGAGCAGGGGCTCCGCCAGCAGATCCGGACCCGCCGGACCGCGCACGGGCGGCGGCGGCGGCAGCGGCTTGTCCTGCAGGGGACGCTCCACCTCGCGCACCAGATCTTCCACCGTTTCAGTCAGTTCCGCCTGCGCCAGGTTGGCCATGCGCCGCAGATCGCGCAGGCCGCCGCTGACGGTCTTGACCACGGTCGGCAGCTTCTCGGGGCCGACAAACAGCAGCGCGACGAGGACGATGATGATGAGCTCTGGACCACCGATGCCGAAC
>CAIXAA010000897.1 GCA_903917305.1 uncultured Myxococcales bacterium
CCGACGCGAGCGCGGCGCTGCACGGCACCAACAATTTCCTGGAGATCACGGGCCGCGTCTGCCCGGCGCCGTGCGAGACGAGCTGCGTGCTGGGCATCGAGGTGCCGCAGCCGGTGCCGGGCGATGGCGTGACGCAGCAAGCGCTGTTCGAAGGGCCGGTGACCATCAAGGCCATCGAGCGCGAGATCGCCGATCGCGCTTGGAAGACGGGGGCTTTGCTGCCGCAGCCGGCGCTGTACCGCACGAACCGGCGCGTGGCGGTCATCGGTTCGGGGCCGGCGGGTCTGGCGGCGGCGCAGCAGCTGGCGCGCCAGGGCCACGACGTGACCGTGTACGAGAAGGACGACCGGCTGGGCGGGCTGCTGCGCTACGGCATCCCGGACTTCAAGCTGGACAAGCGGATGCTGGACCAGCGCTTGGAGCAGATGCGCGCGGAAGGTGTGCAGTTCCGCTGCGGTGTCGAGGTCGGCACGGCGCTGCCTCTGGAGCGCCTCAGGAGCGAGCATCACGCGGTGGTTTTGTGCGGCGGCGCGGCCCAACCGCGCGATCTCGCGGTAGCCGGGCGCGAGCTGCAAGGCATTCACGTCGCAATGGAATTCCTGACGCAGCAGAACCGCCGCCTGGCGGGGGACGCCGTGCTCGAGGGCATCTGGGCGACGGGCAAGCGCGTCGTGGTGCTGGGCGGCGGCGATACCGGCTCGGACTGCGTGGGCACGGCGCTGCGGCAAGGCGCGGCCGATGTGCTCTCGCTCGAGCTGCTGCCGCAGCCGCCGGAGCAGCGCACGGCGGCGCACCTGTGGCCGGGCTGGCCATTCGTGCGAACGACGTCGACCTCCCACGAAGAGGGCGGGCAACGCGCCTACGGCGTGCGCACGCGGAAGTTGCTGGGACGAAACGGGCAGTTGCGGGCAATCGAGGCGGTCCGCGTGCAGTTGCAGGGCGGCAAGCTGGTCGACGTGCCGGACTCGACGTTCGAGATCCCCTGCGATCTGCTGCTCTTGGCGATGGGGTTTGTCGGGCCGGTGCGCACCGGGCTGCTCGAGCAGCTGGGCGTCGCCCTCGACGCGCGCGGCAACATCGCGGCGCCGGACGGTTGCACGAGCGTGCCGGGCGTCTTCGCGGCGGGCGATGCGGTGCGCGGTGCCTCGCTGGTCGTGTGGGCGATTGCCGAAGGCCGCAAGGTCGCGGAGCGCGTCGACGCATTCCTGGCAGCGCCGGACTTCGACGCGCAGTCCCTGCGCGCCGCGCCCTGACGTCGGCCGGGGTCTGCAGACCGCACCCGCCATTGCACAAAAGCGCCTTCCCTGGTTCACTCCTGGGAGGCAGGTGGCGCCAAAGCCCCCGTTCCTTGGAGGAAGCGCATGACCCCGCAAGGCAACCACCCGGTGCACCTGGGCACGTCGCTCGAGGCGCGCGCCAAGCTCTCGCCCGCCGTGATGGCGCTGTCGGTCGAGGACTTCTTCGATCTGCACTACCACAACTCCTGCAAAGCCAGCGACTTGTCGATGGAGGAGTTCCTGCGCATGCACGACAACGCGGCGTGGCCCGACACCTTCGTCGAAGGCGATCCGTGCCAGCTGTTCACCCAGGATCTGTGCCGGCGCGGGCAGTTCGTGCCGCTGGCCTGGTATGCGGACGGCCTCTACGTCGCGACGAGCCGGCCCGAGTCGGAGCAGGACGATCTGGCCAAAGCCCTCGACATGATTGTTCAACTCGAAATCACGATGTACAGCATCGACGGCGACAAGGTCGAGCAGGGCATCGATTGGTTGTTTGCGCGTGACAGGTAGACTCGCCTGGCTTCTGAGCTTGGGCCTGCTCCTGCACAGCGGCGCCGCCCTTGCGCAAAGCGCCGTGCATCCGCTGACTTTGCTGCTGGAGAGCGACGCCGACTGGGCGCAAGTCGACGTGCACGGTCTGCAACTGCGCATCCTCAAACGTGAACTCTCGGTGGCGGGCGACGCGGCGGTGCCGGCGCTGGGCCTTGCGGTGCGCAAGCTGGCCGGGGATCCGACGCCGGTGAGCCTGCGCGCGACCTGCGAGGCCATGGCGACGGGCGATGCCGTGGAGTTCGTGCTGACGCGCGCAGACGTGGGCAAGACCCGGCTGCGCATCTGGGCGGGAAGCAAGGTGATTGTCGATGCGCGCCAGGAGGGGCCGTTGCCCGGCCGCCCGCAGAACCGCCAGACCATCGCGGTGGATCTGGCCAAGGTGCTGGCCGCTCCACCACTGCCGCGGCGCGACTACGGCAAGCGCGCTTTGGCCTTTCTGTACGGCTGGTACGGCACGCCGCAGGGGCCGGCGGGCTCCTGGCAGCACTGGGATCCGGCCGTGCGCAACCACGCCGGCCGCGACACGCCGCAGCTGGGCTGGTACGACGCCGCGGATCCCGCGATTGTGGCGCAACAAGTCGCTTGGGCGCGCGAGGCGGGCCTCGATGGCTTTGTCCTGTCGTGGTGGCCGGGCGATGCGCACGAGGCGCAAGTGCTGGAGGCGCTGCTGAAAGTGGTGCGCGGCACGGACTTCACCGTTAGCGTCTACGTCGAAGATGCCAAGGACGCCGGCCACCTGCGCACGCAACTGCTGGAGCTGGCGCAGAAATACGGCAGCCGCGACAACTGGCTGCGCGTGGACGGCAAGCCGGTGCTGTTCGTCTATGGCCGTACCGTCAACGACTTGTCGCTGCCGGCGATGCAGTCGGTCATGCGCGACATGCCGGCGTTCGTGGTGGTCGACACCGTGCATCCGGTCATGGTGCCGACGTTCGATGGCAGCCACACCTACGTCGGTGCGGCCTTTCCGGAGCGGTACCATCAGCAATTCGAAGGGTTGGCAGCCAAGGCGCGCCTCTACGACAAGCTGCTGTGCGCCACCGTGCTGCCCGGCTACGACGACTCGCACGTGCGAACGCCGGCGCTGGTGGTGCGGCGCGACGACGGTCGCTTCTTCGAACGCGCCTGGGCGACCGCGAGCCTGGCCGACTGGGTCATCGTCTCGACCTGGAACGAGTGGCACGAAGGCAGCGAAATCGAACCGTCCTTGGAGTACGGGCGCGCCTGGCTGGACCGCACGCGCGAGTTCGTCCGGCGTTGGCGGGGCGCGCCGTGAAGCTGCCGATCGCCTTGGTTGTCCTGGTGCTGCTGGCGGCATGCGGCGGCGCGCAGCGCGTCCCCGATGCGCGCGCGGCGGAGGCGGCGGCGCAGGCGAAGGCGCGTGAGGACGCTGCGGCGCAAGTGCGCAAGCAGCAAGAGAAAGAGGCGAAGGAGCGCGAGGCGGTGGCGGCCATTGGCGCGGCGGCGGCGCCGCAGACCGCGCTCCTGCAGACGCTGCGCGATTGGGAGGCGCGCGGCGATGCGGCCCTGGCGCTGGCGCCGGAGGTCGCGGCGGTTGGCAAGAAGCTGGATGCCTTGTCCGGACTTGCGCGTGCGTGCGCCGAGCGCGGGCCGGCGTTGCCTGCAGCTGCGGCCGCGCTGCGCGAGACCTGCGCGCTGGCGGCGCGGGCGCGGACCATCACGGCGCAGCGGTTGGCGTCGGCGCTGCGGCTGGCCTACGGTTTTCCCGAGCACATTTCCGAAGTGGTGCCGCGCTACCGCCTCGAAGGCCGCGTGACCTGGCAGCAGATGCGCGAGTTCGGCGACCTGGACAAGCTCATCGCGCAGCGCAACCAGGAGATCGCAGAGGTGCTCAAGGGTTGGCCGGCGCCGCTGCCCTATGACCTGTTCGCGCTGCCGCTGACGACGCGGCGCAACCTCGAGGTGCTGATTGCCCAGCGCCTGGACGACCTGGACCTGCCGATCGGCCTGGCCGACGCGAACCTGGCGAGCGCGGTGCGGCAGCTTGTGGCGCAACAGCCCGACGTCGGGCCATTTCCTGGTCAGCGCGCCGAGGTGCTGGAGGTGCGCGCGCTGGGACCGGCCTGGCAGCCGTTCGTGAACGCCAAGGGGCAGCTGCTGCGCCGCACGCGCGACGTGGCCCTGCGTGTGCGCGTCGCCGGCATCGGCCCTTGCGTGGTGCTCTGGGCGCGCGTCGAGCAGCGGGCGGCGGGTCGGCGCTGGCTGCCTTCGCTGCTGCGCTTTGACGACGACGTGCGCTTCGTGCGCTGCGAAGGCCCGCGCGTGCCCGACGAGTCCATGCCGGCCGGTGGCGTCGTGGCGCTGGCTACTTACCGAGCCCAGTCATTTTAAGCGGTTGCGGCAGCAGGGCGCACAGCGGCGCCGGCGTCGACAGGCTGACGGTGGTGCTCTTCTGGCCCAGCGATTGCGGCGCGAAGGTCGCGGCCAGCGTCATCGACTGCGCCGCGCTGACCGTCCCCGCGGACTGATCCAGTGCAAAATTGCCAGGATCCGCGATCAGCATCGTCACCGTCGCGGGCACGTTGCCGGCGTTGCGCACGTGGAACGCGCCCGCCAGCGCGGTCTGCTTGCCGACCTTGGTCGCCGGCAGGTTCAGCGAAGGCTTGTCGAACGACAGGATGGCGCCCGCGGCCGTCATGTGCAGCCACGCGAAATGCTTGCCGTCGCCCGGCACGTTGGTCTTGAGCACGAGGCTGTCGGCATAGCCGTCGAGGGTCGTCAGCGACGAGGCCGGGATCGCCTTGGGCGTCAGCGTCAGCGTCAGCGGGACGCCGGGCTCCGCCGTCGTGTTGGCGGGCGAGACGGCAAAGGCCGACCAGGCGCCCTTGGCCATCGTCGCCGTCAGCGTGACGCTCGCCGCGGTCAGGTTGGTCACGGTCAGCGTCTTCTGCGTGGTGCTCTGGCCACATGCAACGTAACCGCCGTCGCCGAAAAACAATTCATCCGGCGCCACCTTGAGGGTCGGCTTCTGCACGCCCAGGCCGGTCAGCGTCAGCGAGGTCAGCGCCAGGGGCTTGCACAGCACCGTCGCCGGCGTCGCGATGTCGGCGGAGTCGCTGTAGATCTGCAGGTTCTGCGGCGAGAACCACGCCGGGATCGCCTGCGTGCCGCCCGCGGGCACCCCAAGCGCTTGCGGCAGCGCGAAGTTCGCCGGCAGCGACGCGGAGAAGCCGAGCGTGGCCGGCGCGTTGCCAGAGTTGCTGACCGCGAGCGGCGCGTGGCCGGAGGTGCCGAGCAGCACGCCGCCGAACTCCAGGCTCGAAGCGGACAAGGTCAGGATCGCGCCATGCGCGGTCTGCCGCAGCGCAATGCCGTGCGGCACGTCGCCGGGCGCGTCGGTGGTCAGGGTCAGCGTGTCGCTGAACAGATCTGGCGTGATATCAGCCTGTTTGGGAATGGGGAGCGGGTCCACGGTGACCGTCAGGCTGCCACCCGCGGCGACCATGCCACTCTGCGGGCTGAGCGCGACCGTGTACAGCGGCACGGCGGCGGCCAGCTGCGCGCCGACGTGGAACGACGCATTGCCCAGGTTCTTCACGACGATCTGCCGGGGCGTGCCGGCCTTGCCGCAATCGACCTCGCCGAAATTCAAGCTGCCGGGCGCAAACGCGACGCCATTGGCCGCCATCTGGCCTTGAACGGCAAGGGGCGGCGGCAGTGGCGCGCACAGGACATCGCCAGGCTGGGTCTGCAGTTGCAGGCCGTCCTTCTGCGGCGCCGCATCCGCGGGCGGTTGGAAGGTCACCTGGCCGGGCTGCGCGCTGCCGGGCAGCAGCGTCTTTGCTGTAAAATCATTGGCAAAAGCCGTGCTGGTCCCGATCAGCGACGCTGTCGCGGCGGCGTTGCCGATGTTGCGCACCCCCAGCGTGCCGGAGGCCGTGCTGCCGGGTGCGATGCTGCCGAAGTCCATGCCGGGCAAGGTGAATTGCAGGATGGCGCCGGAGGCGGTCTGGCGGATGGGCACGCTGCGCACCGGATCGCCGGGGACGTCCGTGCTGAGCAGGAGCGCGTCGCCGTAGAGGTTCTCCGTCACGGGCGAACTGGTGGGCATGGCGGCGGAGCTGATGGTCAGCAGGACGCCTTCG
>CAIXAA010000898.1 GCA_903917305.1 uncultured Myxococcales bacterium
CCGCGTGCTTCCGCATCGGCACCATCGGCCAGCTCTTCCCCGCTGATTTCCGCAACCTGTGCGACGCGATGGGCGATGTGCTCCGCGAGCAAGGCATCGCCGCAATCTAAGGAATCCCATGCGCAATCCGCACTTCTCGCCGCAGCCGTTGACCGTGCGCGCCGTCATCCTCGACTGGGCGGGCACCGCCGTCGACTTCGGCTCGTGCGCGCCGGTGCACGCTTTCGTCAGCGCTTTCAAGGCGCTCAGCATCGAGATCACCGGTGCCGACGCCCGCGGTCCGATGGGCCGCCACAAGCGCGACCACCTCGCGGCGATTTTCGCCTTGCCGCACGTGGCCTTGCAGTGGCAGCAGCGGCACGGCCACCTGCCCACGGAGAGCGACATCGACACGGTGTTCGCCGCGTTCGTGCCGGCGCAGATGGCGGTGCTGGCGGACTTTGCGACGCCGATTCCTGGTGTTGTGGAGACCGTGGCGGCCTGGCGGGCCCAAGGCATCCGCATCGGTTCGACGACCGGCTACACGGCGGCAATGCTGGACGTCGTGGCGAAGTCTGCGAAGTCGAAAGGTTATGCGCCAGATGCCGCCTTCGCCGCCGACCAGGTTCCGGCAGGCCGGCCGGCGCCGTGGATGATCTTCCAGAACCTGCAGACGCTGGGCGTCTGGCCACCGGCGGCGGTCGTCAAGATCGGCGACACGATTGCGGATATCGAAGAAGGCCGCAACGCAGGCTGCTGGACCGTGGCGCTTACGGCGTGCGGCAATGAAGTCGGCCTATCGCAAGCGGAACTGGAGCAGCTCGATGCCGGTGCGCGTTTGGCGCTGGTGCGGCGCGCGCAGGACAAGCTGGCCAGCGCGGGTTGCCACTACCTGGCCGAGTCCTGGGCGGAAATTCCCAACATCGTCGCGGAGATCAACGCGCGCCTCGCCGCCGAAGACCGGCCATGACCACAGCCGTTGCCACCGCAGCCTTCACGCGCGCCCGCACGCGAACCTTCTGGGGCCTGCTCATCGGCTACGGCGCTTTCTACTTGTGCCGCAATAACTTGTCCGCCGCGGCGAGCCTCTTGGACGCCGGCCTGCACATCGACAAGGCGCGCTTTGGCCAGATCGCCTCGGCCGGAACGCTGTGCTACGCCGTCGGCAAGGTCCTCGCCGGCCCCATCGCCGACCGCATCGGCGGCCGCCGCGTCTTCCTCGTCGGCCTCTACGTCTCCGCCGCCGCCAACTTCGCCTTGACCTTGGGCGGCCCCATCGGCGTCTTTGTTGGATTGTGGAGCCTTTCCCGGCTCTTTCAGTCCCTCGGCTGGGCCGGCCTCGTGCAGATCATGCCCAACTGGTTCGCCCCGGCGCAGTACGGCACGGCAATGGGAGCGATCTCGACCAGTTACCAGCTGGGCGGTGCCGTGACGCCCATCCTCCTCGCGGGTCTGATGCTGGTGACGACCGGCTGGCAGCCGCTGTTCGCCATTCCAGGCCTCGCGCTCATCGGCACCGGTCTCCTAGCGCAGCGTTGGATTGCCCAGCGACCTTCCGCACTTGGACTGCCCGATCTGCATACCGAACCGAGCGCCACCGTGGCCACGCCGCAGATCGAAGGGCCCATCGCATGGCACGTGCCGATGCGCAAGCTCCTGTCACGGCCGGGCTTTTGGATCGCGCTCGGCCTGTCGTTCTCGCTCACGCTGATCCGCGAGACCTTTGGCCTGTGGATGCCGCGCTACTTCGCCGACCTCGGCGCCGCCAACGCCGCAGCCGTCCTCAAATCGACGGCATTTCCCATCCTTGGCCTCACCGGCACGCTGCTCGCAGGCTGGATCTCCGACCGCTTCTCCGGCGGCCGCCGCGGTCCAGTCATGGCCGCCATGCTGCTCGGCCTCGTGGCCAGCCTCGTCGCGCTTGCGCACCTCCAAGGTCTGTCGGCGCAGTTGGGCTTGGAACCGCAAACGCTCGCGCTGCCGCTGACCGGCCTCGTCGGCTTCTGCCTCCTCGGGCCCTACTCGATGGTCGGTGGCGGCGTCATTGCCCTTGATTTCGGTGGGAAAGACGCTGCCGCGACCGCTGCCGGCCTGCTCGACGGCGTTGGCTACTTCGGTGCCAGCCTTGCCGGTGTCGGCGTCGCCGCGCTGGTCGAACGCGCTGGCTGGTCCGGCGCCTGGCAGGCCCTTGCCGCGTTGTCGGGACTCTCCGTAATCCTGTGCATTCCACTTTGGAACCGGTAGTCCCGCGCTATTGGTGCGGATCCCACTCGGGTTCTTCCTCGTCGCCGTCCAACCGGCCTGGCAGGCCACGGCCCACGCGCAGCTGGGCTCGAATGCGCAGCCCCAGCTCCCGCACCGAATACGGCTTGACCACATAGTCGTCCGCGCCCGCCTCGAAGCCAATCACGCGATCGACCTCGTCGCCACGCGCCGTCGCCATCAGGATGGCCAGGTTGCGTGTCCGATCCGCCGCGCGCAGCCGTCGGCATACCTCCAGACCCGACAGGTCCGGCAGCATCAGATCCAGCACGACTGCATCGAAGTTGGCCCCCGCCTGACTCAACGCCAGCGCGGCCTGGCCGGTCGCGGCGAGCACGACGACAAAGCCATCACGGCGCAGCGAGTACGCCACAGTTCGCCCGAGGTCGACCTCGTCTTCGCACAACAGGACGATGGGGTAGGTAGGCGGTGCGATAGGTAGGGCCCTCCATGGCGCGCAAGACGATAGCTGCACTGCGTGGCGTCCTGTCGAAGGCCCGGTGACGATTTGGAGACGTTCTGCCGCCCACCTCTACTTCGGAGAACTGCCGCGCGCGGATGAGGCCGTGGCTCGATGCGACCAGCGTCTGGATCTGATCGAATTCACGCAGCATCTCGACCCTCGGTCATGTCGGTTGCCGTCTCGCCGGCCAAGCTCTCGTCAGGTGGAGTCCGCCGCGCTGGAAGCCAGCCCACAAGTTGAGGCACATCGCGCAACGTCCGAGTGCGTCCACCCCGGTCATGAAGCACCTGGAGGACCGCAGCGAGGACCGTGAAGGACACGAGCAGCGTCGTCGCCAACCCGAGACACGCCACCAGGCCCATCGACTGCAGGCCGCAGTGGCTTGCCGCGAAGAGCGCCGCGAATCCCGCGATGGCCGTCAGCGTCGAAGCCGCGACCGCCGCGCCGACGGACTGCAGCGCGACGACCGGCGAGGTGCCTTCGAGGAAGCGGTGCAGCAGGTACAGGCCGTGGCTGATGCCAAAGCCCAGCAGAATCGGCAAGATGATGATGTTCATGAAGTTCAGCGGTTCGCCCGCCAAGGCCAGGATCCCGAGCATCGACCCGAGGCCGGCGACGAGCGGAATCACGGACGCGGCGGCCAGCTTGACCGAGCGCAGGTCGATGTAGTGCATGGCGAGGATCCACAGCGCGGCCAGCAGGACGGTCAAGTAGCCGTCGCGCAAGACGGTTCGCGCCAGCATGGCGTACAGGACGGCCGGCCCGGCCGCGCGGTAGACGTGACCGCTCGCGGTGCGAATCGTGCGGACCTGGTCGACAAACCGCACGAGTTCCTTGCCGTTGCGCAAGTCCTCCTTGGCGTACAGGAAGGTCAGGTAGCCGCGGTTTTCCGGGCGCGACGTCGGCAACTCCCGAAACTGGCTGGCATAGACCTCCGGCACGCCAGCCACGCCATAGGGCTGGACGGCGAGCGCATCGAAGAACCCCTTGGCCTTCTCCTGCAGATCCGGCGGCATGGATTCGACATCGATGTCGGACAGTTCCTGGCGCCAGTCGGCGAGCAGCGCCGCATTGGCCTTGGCGCGCTCCGGCGGTGGCACG
>CAIXAA010000899.1 GCA_903917305.1 uncultured Myxococcales bacterium
GTCGGCGCTGCCGTACAAGTGCGTCGTCAACCCCAAGACGGTGGTGACGTGTGACACGTCGAGCAACACGGCTTGCGCGCACGACGTTTGCGCGCCGGCCAGCGGCCAGTGCGGCTTGCAGCCCATCAACGAAGGCAAGGCGTGCGACGCCGACGGCAGCGTGTGCACGGTCGGCGATGCCTGCGTGGTGGGCGTGTGCCAGGCGGGGCAGAAGCTGGCGTGCGACGACGGCAACCCGTGCACCGACGACGCGTGCGACACGCTGGCCGGCTGCCAACACACCGCGAAGTCGGAGGGGTGCTGCGACGGCACAGCGTGCACCGGCGGCACGGCCCTCAAGACCATCGTGGCCAGCGGCGACACGTGCGTCAGCGGCGCGTGCGTTCCCGGCCCGGCCCTGAACTGCGACGACGGCGAGCCTTGCACGACCGATTCCTGCGACCCGAAGAGCGGTTGCGTGAACATGGCCAACTCGCTGGCTTGCAGTGACGGCGATGCGTGCACGGTGGGCGATGTGTGCTCCGGCGGGACGTGCGTGCCGGGCGCGGACAGCCTGGGCTGCGACGACGGCAATCCGTGCACGACGGACGCGTGCTCGCCCAGCGTCGGCTGCCAGCACACGAACAACACATTGCCCTGCTCGGACGGCAACTTGTGCACGGGCGCGCAAGGCGCCGACGTGTGCGCGAGCGGCCAGTGCGTCGCTGGCGCGCCGGTCGACTGCGACGACGGCAACTTGTGCACGACCGACACGTGCAGCTCCAGCAAGGGCTGCCAGAACGTCAACAATACCTTGGCTTGCGATGACGGCAGCGCTTGCACGACGGGCGACGCCTGCTCGGGTGGCGTGTGCCAGGGCGGCACGGCGCCGAGCTGCAACGACGGCAACGCGTGCACGACGGACGCCTGCCCGGACAAGCTGGGCTGCCAGCACGTCGACAACCGATTGCCTTGCAGCGACGGCAACCTGTGCACGGGCTCCACCGGCGATTTCTGCGCGGGCGGCCAGTGCGTGCCGGGCGACACCGTCGTGTGCGACGACAACAACGCTTGCACGACAGACACTTGCGTGGCAGCGACCGGTTGCGCCTTCGCCAACAACACGCTGCCCTGCACCGACAACAACGCGTGCACGACGACGGACACGTGCGCCAATGGCCTATGCGTGGGCGGGGCGGCGCTGAGCTGCAACGACGGCAATCCGTGCACGGACGATGCGTGCAGCAGCACGGGTGGTTGCAGCCACGTGAACAACACTGCGACGTGCGACGACGGCAACCCTTGCACCGTGAGCGACGCGTGCGCGGCCGGCCAATGCAAGCCGGGCGCGGTGCAGAGCTGCGCGGACAACAACCCCTGCACGACGGACGCCTGCAGCCCGACGACGGGATGCACCAATGTCTTCAACACATTGCCCTGCACGGACAACGACCTGTGCACGACGACGGACGCTTGCTCCGGCGGCGTGTGCGTCGGCGGACCGGCGCTGTCGTGCGACGATGGCAACCCGTGCACGACCGACTCGTGCACGGCGACGGGAGGCTGCGCACACGCGAACAACGCCGCGGCTTGCACGGACGGCAATGCGTGCACGGTGAGCGATGTCTGCGCGAATGGGGCGTGCCAGCCGGGCGCCGCGCTGTCCTGCGACGACGGGTTGATCTGCACGACGGACACCTGCGATCCCGCGGCGGCGGCATCGAACGTGGCCTGCCAGCACGCGAACAACGCCGTCGCCTGCACGGACGGCAGCGTGTGCACCAGCGGCGACCAGTGCTCCAGCGGGACCTGCCTGGCCGGACCGCAAGTCGGCTGCGACGACGGCAATCCGTGCACGGATGACACCTGCGATGCGGTCACCGGCTGCAAGCACGCGAACAACGTCGCGCCGTGCAGCGACGGCAACGGCTGCACCAGCGGCGATGTCTGCTCCGGCGGCGTTTGCCAAGTGGGCGCGACGGGTTGCAGCGCGCACGCCACGTGCAACGGCTCCGGCGCGGGCGCGGTGTGCGTGTGCGCGAGCGGCTACATCGGCGACGGGTTCACGTGCGCGCTCGGCTCCACCGGCGCGGAGGGCGCGTTCGCACCGCCAGGCAGCATGACGCTGAGCCCGGGCATCCACAATTTCACCACGATCACCATCGCTTCTGGCGTCATCGTCGCGGCAGACCCGGGCAGCGGCGTCCTCGACTTGCGCGCGACGGGCGCCATCCGCATCGACGGCATCCTGGACGTCTCCGGCGCACCCGGCGGCGACGGCGCGGCGACGCCGGTGTACCTGGGCGGCGGCGGTGGCGGCGCGACCGCGGCGGTCGGCTCCCCCGGCGCGACGGGCAGCACCGCGTTCTGCGCCGTCGGCGGCCTCGGCGGCTTGGGCGCAGTCGGCTACCCGGCCACGTCCTCCGACGCCAACGACTACTGCTTGTACGCACCGGGCAGCCATGGCGGCGGTGGCGGCGGCGGGCAGTGCTCGGCCGGCTCGGGCGGCGGCGGCTATGCCGCGGGCGGCGGCGGCGGCGCCTACCTCAGCACGGGCGGCGTCGGCGGATCCGCGGGCGACGGCACCGGCGGCGCGGGCGGCTACCCCGGCTCGGGCGGCTACGTGGCCGGCGGCGGCGGCAGCGGCACGGCTTCGGGCGTCTACAACGGCGTCAGCGCACAGGGCGGCCTGGATGTCATGCAGGGGGCGGGCGGCGGCGGCGGCTCGATCGGCGCCTCGGCGGCTGGCGATCTCGCCGTCGCAACGACCTTGCTGCCAGGCTCGGCCGGCGGCGGCGGCGGCGGACAGTGCATCGCCGACACGATCCCGAACGGCGGCGGCGGCGGCGGCGGCGGCGGCGTCTTGCGGCTCGCCTCGCCGGTCTCGATCACCATCACGGGCCAGATCCTCGCGCGCGGCGGCGCTGGCGGCGGCACGATCAGCAGCGCCTACGAGTGTTCTGGCGGTGGCGGCGGCGGCTCGGGCGGCGTGCTGTGGCTGGCCAGCCCGCGGCTCCTCATCGACGCTGCGGCGCTGATCAGCGTGCGCGGCGGCCTGGGCGGCACATCCATGCATGACAATGGCATCGGCGCCGAACCATGCAGCCCGGGTGGCGCAGGTGGCCCCGGCCGCATTCGCCTTTCCTACGACGCGGCGCTGTCTTCGCTGGCGGGAACGTGGGAATTGGCTGGCAGTTGGACGCCGAGTGGCGGAGCGACCAACGTGCCCGGCATGCCGTTCGTGGCAGCCTGGCCGGACTGATGGCCAGATCCTACTTCTTGAGGCCACGCACGAAAGCGACCAGACCATCGACCTGATCGGCCGGCAGGTCCTTGAACGCCTTCATCTTGTGCGGCACGCCACCTTCGTCGCGATCCACGCCCTCGGTGATGGCCTTCTTGATCTGCGCATCGCTGACCTTGGCCTGCCAGGCCGCCGTCGTGAAATCCGGGGTCTTGGGCGGCTTGCCCTTGCCGTCCGCGCCGTGGCAAGCCTTGCACTTGCTGGCGAAAACCGCCGTGACATCGACCTTGGGCGCTGCCGCCTTGGCCGGCTCCGCCGCCTTGGCCGGTTCCGCCGCGGCGTCCGGCTTGGCAGGCGCGGTCTTGGCGGGCTTCTTGGCCTTCTTCTTGGCCGCCGAAGCGGTGCCGACAAGACCGACAGCGAGCAGAAGCGCACAGCAGACGGACACGATCACCTGGATCTTCTTACGAAACTGGCTGGACATGGTTCCTCCATGGGGTTGCGACTGCCAAGCCATGCCTGGCACGGCCGGGAGTGTAGGTCCGCAGCCCCCAAGGTCAAGGCGCCTGGACCGCAGGCGATGCGGGCATTAGCATCGCGTCACCTGTCACCGAGGTTGCCCCATGGACGCCGTCACCCACGACCGCAACGCCTACCCGTTCATGACCGAAATCCGCGTCCGGCTCAGTGAGACCGACGCCGTTGGAATCGTCTATTTCGGTAGCTTTTCCACGTACATGGACGTCGGTCGCATGGACTACCTGAACCACCTCGGCCTCACGCGCCTGGATGGTCCGGTGCGCGACCTGATCCCCGGCGCGGTGGTGAACGCCCAGCTGAACTTCCTCAGCCCGGCGCGCTACAACGACATCCTGCTGCTCCACGTGCGGGTCGCGCGCATCGGCAAGACCAGCTATACGTTCCACTTTCTCATCCAGGACAAGCGCTCGCCGCGCGTCATTGCCACGGGCCAGCTCACGCTCGCCTGGCTGGGCCAGGACTTCAAGCCGGTGCCGATCCCGGAGGAGTTCCGCTCCGCGATCGAAGCCTTCGAAGGCGGCTCGCGCTCCGCACCGTGACGGCACGAACTTGCGGCAGCGCAAGGCGCAGGTAGGATGCCGGACGGCCATCGTGCACGCAGCGCGCAAGGGGCAGAGCATGGACTTGAAGCGGATCCTGGTCTCGGTGTGCCTCGCGGGCGCGCTCCTGCCCGCGTGCATCCCGACGCGCGACCTGCCCGTGCTCACCTGCAGCGCGGACTCCGACTGCCCGGCCGGCGCAAACTTGACGTGCAATCTCAAGACCCTGCGCTGCGAGAAGTGCGACGCGTGCAGCACGGCCAAGGACACGTCGACCACGGATGTGCTCGTGGTTCCTGACGATGTGTCGCTGACCGGCGGCTAGCTCCTCCAGGTCAGCAGCAAGCGGTCCGTGACGACTTCGTCTTCCAGCGTGCGGCCCTGCATCTGGAAGCGGCGCAGCATCGAGCGGCCGACGTCCACGCTGGCCGCGGTGTCGAACAAGTCCTCTGGAATCGCGACGTCGCAGATGCGGCCGCCGGATTGCTTGCTGCCGTCGATGCTGAGCGCCACGCGCACGCCGCGGTCCTTGCAGCGGGCGATCGCCGCCATGAGGCGGGCCAGCGAGAAGCCCTGCGCGCCGTAGAGCGTGGATTCGCAATCGGTATAGGGCGGGTCGCAGTAGACGAGGTCGCCGGCCTGCGCGCCGTCGAGTAGCGTCTCGAAGTCCGCGTGAACAAAACGCGTTCCCGCCACGCGCTCGCGCCACTCGGGCACGCGCTCGGCGAACGATGCCGGCGAGATCGGCTTGTGCGCTCCGCACGGCGTGTTCATCGCGCCTTTCTGATCAAAGCGGATCACGCCGCCGTAGCAGGCGCGCGCCAGCACCACGAGGTCGCCGGGGTTGGGCGCGGCGTTGAACTGGGCACGAATCTCGTTGTACGCCGCCTTCTTGTCGCCGGCTTGCAGGCGCGGCCAGCCGGCTTCGTACCAGGCGATGAGCTGCGCCGGCTCGGTCTGCAGCGTGCGCCAGAGCGCGACCAGCGGCGCCAGCACGTCGCCGGCGATCGCGCGCTGCGGCGCCAAGGTCGCGAGCACCGCACCGCTGCCGATGAACGGCTCGATGTACGTCCCGAAATCGTCAGGAAAAACCGAGACGATGCCCGCAGCGAAGCGCTGCTTGTTGCCGATCCACTTGAGCAATTGTTGGCGCGGCGGCGTCCTGCGTTCGGTCCAGAGCAGCGGCAAACCGGGAGAAGATGAGGTCACGGGGCCGCCTTCGGGACATTCAGTCGTGCAATCACGGCTTGGGCTTGTCGTGCTGGGTCTGCGTCTCGTCGAACATCCGGCGGCTGCGATCGACGACCACGTGGCGCACGTGCCGCTGGCTCGGGTCCGCCTCGCCTGGCAGCGGCGGCGGCCGCGCCTCCGGCCGCAACGAAGGCCGCGGAATCGGGGCGGAATTTTGCGGGGCGCGCAGCAATTCGCCGCGACCAGCCGTCGTGTCCAGCACCTGCGTCAGCGGCCCGCTCACGAACACGCCGCTCGGTGGGCGCAGCGGCGGCGGTTGCTCCCGCAGGCGCACGGCGATCGCGTCCTGGTCCAGCACCTGCGTGTTCTGATCGTGCAGCGGCGGCGCACTCGGCAGCGGCGGCGGCGCCCCCTGCCACGGCGGCAGCACGTCTTCGCCGGCAGCCGCCAGCACCTCGGGCTTGATGCGCACGGCCGGCGGCTGCGGCGGGCGCGCTTCATGCGCGGCGCGGATCATCGCCAGCGAAGCGATCTCCGTCACAGGCACCAGGGCCTCTTGCAGCGGCGGCGGCAGATCGGTGCGCTCCGACCCGGCATTGGCAGCATCGGCCGGCCGGATGAACCCACCTTGCACCGGGCTCAGATCGGCGGCGCGCTGGCGCGGCGACTGGGCGCCCGGATCGCGGCGCTGCCCCGGCGATCGGTCCATCGGCGGCAGCGCACCCAGCGGAATCTTGGGCTTGTCCGGACGCGCCGTCGGCAGCAGCAGGCCGTGCGCGTCGGCGGGCAGCAGGTGCAGGCGCAGCGAGAAGATGCCGACCTGCAGCAGCGCGCCCTCGCCCACGCGCCGGCGCTCGGCGGCACCCGGCGGCTGTGACTTGTTCGAAGCCACCGGATCCACGACGAACACCGAGTCCGTGCCGTAGCATTCGAGGATCAGGTGGTTGTCGGCCACGCTCGGATCGTCGAGCTGCAGGTCCGATCCATGGCGGCCGATCCGCACGACCGTGCGCCGCAGCACGCAGGCGTGCAGGACCGCACCGCCGCGCATCACGGTCAGGCCGATGGCCATCTCGGCTGGCGTATCATCGCGACCATACAGGAATTCCCGATCCGCCAGGCCGATGCGATCGCCGCCGTAGAGCCGGTGGATGCCCACCACGGGCGCGCCGTTGAGCAGCACCTTGGCGCCGTCGTAGACCTTGAGGTGGTGATCGGCATCGCGACGAAAGACCAGCAGCGTGTGCGGCCGGACGTGCGGATGGTCGATCCAGATGTCATTGCTGACGTCGCGGCCGATGCGCACGCGCTCCGCGTCCAACTGGAAGCGCAGGACGCGACCGTCGTCGTCAAAGAAGAGGTAGGCGGAAGGTACGGAATTCGCGGGTTCGATGGCGACCTCTCCGGACCGGCAGTCCCGGTGCGTGATGGTGCCCTGCTGCTCGCCCGCGGTCAAAGGGTCTTGGTGACCCGCCGCGCGCCGCCCCCCTCGCTCCGTGCTGCGGCGCGGTGGACAAAACCTCGGCTGGACTCTAGGCTCCGCGCCTGCAATCCGCCGTGCCCGCCCTGCGGAGGAACGATGCCCGAGAGCCCCGTCCGCACCCTGCCTTCCGACGGCTTGTCGATTCCTGTCGATCCCAAGCATTTCAAGGTCTTCATGAAGCGTGTCGCGCAGCGCGCCGAGCACCTGGCGGACAGCGGCAAGCGCCTGCTCGACCGCCACGGCAAGCGCCTCGCGCCGCCCGTGCGCGAAGCATTGACGCAAGAATTCGCGGCTCTGCAGCTGGCGCGCGCCTCGTTCAAGGCGCAGGGCCGCGGCCACGACACGCCGACCGCGGTGGACAAGGCGCTGCTGCTGGCCGTCGATCGCTTCGGCGAGGGCATCGACACGCACCTGGGCCAGTACCGCAAGTCGGTGGCGCGCGAGTACGTCGAGGCGATCGCGTGGGCCGTCGTGCTGACGCTGATCATCCGCGCGTTCATCTTCGAGGCCTTCCAGATCCCGACCGGCTCGATGATCCCGACGCTGCAGATCCACGATCACCTGTTCGTGAACAAGTTCATCTACGGCCTCAAGATTCCCTTCACGCGCATCAAGTTCTTCGACTACCGCGCGCCAAAGCCGGGCGAAATCATCGTCTTCGAGTACCCGTACGACGACGATCCGGATTCCTCGGGCAAGGACCTGATCAAGCGGGTGATCGGCGCCCCCGGCGATCGCGTGCGGCTCAAGGACAACCAGCTCTACATCAACGACCAGCCCCTGCCGCGCCACGTCATCGACAAGGATGCGGATTGCGGGCAGGAATCCGCGTTCTCGCGCCGCTGCGAGGTCGCCCGCGAGTGCCTGGGCGGTGTCGTCTACACGACCCAGCACCACGTGCCGCTGCCGGCCGGGCAAGAGGGCAATGACACGCCGGATTGGCCGCTCGCGACGTTCGACGCCAGCCGCTTCGGTCCGCACGCGCGCGTCTACAGCCTGCCGGACAATGACAAGCATTTCCCCAACTTCGAAGTGCCGCCCGGCCACGTCCTCGTGATGGGCGACAACCGCGACAACAGCAAGGACGGTCGCTTCTTCGGCCTCGTGCCTTTCGAAGTCATCAAGGGCAAGGCGGGCGTCTTCTGGTGGGCTTACAAGGATGTCCGCTACTTGCCCGACTGGAGCCGCTTGTTCCGCTTCGTCCATGAGGACGCGCCCGGAGGCTCATGCAAGAACTTCTGACCCCGCGCGCGAGCCGCGTCCTGCTCGATCGCAGTGATATTCAACAGGTTTTGCGCCAGATGGCCGATGCCATCCTCGCGCTCGCGTGGCCGAACGATGACAGCCTGGAGGAGGCGCAGCGCCCCAAGCCCTGGCTGGTCGGCATCCACCGCGGCGGCGTACCGGTTGCGGAAGAACTCGCGGATATCATTGCCTTGAGCGAGGGCTGGCGGCCGCTGGTCGGCGCGATCGACGTGACGATGTACCGCGATGACACCTGGCTCAAGGGCCCGCACGCGGTCGAAGGCCGCACGGAGCTGCCGGGCGATCCGACGGGGCAACGCGTTGTCCTGATTGACGATGTGCTGAATACCGGACGGACCATCCGCGCGGCGCTGAACGTGCTGGTGGACTTTGGCCGGCCCGAGGCCGTGCGCCTGGGCGTGCTGGTCGACCGCGGCGGTCGCGAGCTGCCGGTGGCGGCGGACGTCATCGGCCAGGCCCTGGCTTTGCCCCGCAGTGATTCCGTGCAGTTGGAATGCGACGCCAAGGGCGGTGTGGCCCGCGTCGTCGTCATGCCGCGCCACTGACCGCCCCCTTTTTCGCCCTGCTGGAGGTGCTTGCATGACCACGCGCAGCGAATCCGCGACGCCGCCGGCCCTGCGGCACCTGATCGGCCTGGAACACCTGACGGCGGAGGAGCTGACCGGCATCCTCGATGTCGCCGCGCAGATGAAGGAAGTGAACTCCCGTCGCGTCAAGAAGTTGCCGACGCTGCGCGGCGTGACGGTGCTGACGTTCTTCGTCGAGAGCTCGACGCGGACGAAAATGTCCTTTGAACTCGCGGCCAAGCGACTGTCGGCCGACGTGATGTCGTTCACCGCTTCGGCGTCCTCGCTGACCAAGGGCGAGACGCTCATCGACACGGCGCGCAACCTCGAAGCGATGGCGCCGGACATCATCGTCATCCGCCACAAGTGCGCGGGATCACCGGCATTGCTCGCCCGGCACGTCGATTGCGCGATCGTCAACGCCGGCGATGGCGCGCACGAGCATCCGACCCAAGGTCTGCTCGACATGTTCACGCTGCGCGAGCACCTGGGCAGCCTCGCGGGCCGCAAGATCGCGATTGTTGGCGACATTGCCCACAGCCGGGTGGCGCGCTCGAACATCTTCGGCCTCTCCAAGCTGGGCGCGGACGTGCACGTGGCGGGACCGGCGACGATGTTGCCTCCTGGAATCGAGGACTTGGGCTGCACCGCGCACCAGCGCATCGAGCCGGCCATCGAGGGCGCGGACGCCGTGATGATGCTGCGCATCCAGCGCGAGCGGCAGGGCAACGACCTCATCCCGGATGCCCATGAATACCATCGGTTCTTCGGCCTGGACGCCGAGCGGCTGCGCCTGGCCAAGCCCGAAGCGCTCGTCATGCACCCGGGACCGATGAACCGCGGCGTCGAGATCGCGCCGGAGGTCGCCGACGGGCCGCAGTCGGTCATCCTGGAGCAGGTCGAGAACGGCGTAGCGGTGCGGATGGCGGTGCTGTACATGGTGGCGGCGCAGCGGGGCTTGGATGCGTCGCGCAGCAGCGCGGAATAAGAAGGAGTTCTGCATGTCGGCCAACCCCGTCCCCCAGAACCCGGCCTCGCTGCTCGTGCGCGGCGCCCGCGTCTACGGCCCCACCACGGGCCTGAGCGCCGGCAGCGACGTGCGCATCAGCGGCGGCGTCATTACCGAGCTTGGCCAAGGACTTGCCGCCGACGGCTGCGAAGTCGTCGAAGCCGCGGGCATGGTGCTCTGCGCCGGCTTTGTCGACCTGCGGGCCTGCGCGCGCGAGCCGGGCGACGAACACGAAGAAGATCTTTGCTCTTTGTCGGACACGGCAGCGGCGGGCGGCTTTACGGCCGTCGTCGTCTCGCCGGACACGCAGCCGGGCAATGACGACCACGCGGTCACGGAGCTCATCATCCGCCGCGCCCGCGAGTATGGCCGCTGCGAGCTGCTGCCGCAGGGCGCGCTGTCGCACCGCTTGAAGGGCGACACGCTGGCGCCGATGGGCGAGATGGCCGAAGCCGGCGCGGTGTGCTTTGGCGATGGCGATCGGCCGATTGCGGCGTCGCAGCTGATGCGCCGCGCGCTGGAGTACGCTCGCGGTTTCGAACGGCCGATCTTCAGCCATCCCCTCGACGTGGGTCTCGCCGGCGATGGCGTGATGCACGAAGGTGCCTGGTCGACGCGGCTCGGCCTGCGCGGCATCCCGGCGGCGGCGGAGACGGTGGCGGTGGGGCGCGACCTCGCGGTGGCGCAGCTGGCCCACGGGCGCCTGCATTTCGCGCGGCTGACGGCGCGGCGCAGCGTGGAGCTCGTGCGCTCCGCCAAGGCGGCGGGCATCGCGGTCACGGCCTCGGTCACGCCGTGGCACCTGACGCATACCGCCGCGGATCTGCGCGACTATGACGTCAACCTGAAGTTCGTGGCGCCGCTGCGCGCGGAGGATGACCGCCAGGCGCTGCTCGAAGGCCTGCGCGACGGCACGATCGACGCGATCTGCAGCGATCACACGCCGGAGAACATTGCGGACAAGGAACTGGAGTTCGACTACGCCGCGCCCGGCGCGATTGGCCTGCAGACGACGCTGGCGCAGGTGCTGTCCTGCGTGCGAGCCGGCGAGTTGACGCTGGAACTGGCCCTGCGCGCGCTGGTCGATGCGCCGCGGCGGGTGCTGAACATGGCGTCGGCGGATCTGGCGGTCGGCCGCTCCGCCAACCTCGTGCTGTTCGACCCGCAGGCGCGCTGGGTGCTGAACGAGGCGACCAACCGCAGCAAGAGCCGCAATTCCGTGCTGTTCGGGCAGGAGCTGATCGGGCGGCCGGTGCTGACGCTGTTCCGCGGCCGCATCGTGCACCGGGCGTAGCGCCCTCTCGAGCGCCGGCGCCTACACCTTCTTGCGTTCCGGCATCTTCTCGACCAGCAGCGCCAGAGAGATGCGCGCCGCGCCCAAGGCGAGGCCGACACCGGTTGCGATCGTCCCCATCAAGATCAAGCTAGCCATGACTTCCTCGCATCGCGTGCGGTCCAGACACGCAAGAAGCGAGACTAGATCGCAGCGCGATGTCCGCAAGAAATCCGATCAGTTGGCAAGAAAGTGGCGCCTCAGGGCGCCGGGCGAACCGACAGCGCGCGCAGGAACTTACCGAGATCACGATTGAAAGACTCGATGCGCGCTTCCGCGAGCCCTTGGACCGTGTGCCGGAACCGCGGGATTTGACTGCCGTTTTCCCAAGCGACCGCCAGGACCAGTGATCCGCTGTCGTCGCCAAAGCGCAGCTCCGCCGCCTGCCCGTCCGCGCTGCGCGACTGGCCCAGGGGCCGCAGCCCGGCAAGCGTCTGACGGCCCAGGCGATCGCACAGCCCGGCGATGCCTTGGCGCGCGCGCTGCAGCCCGCCCGCGTGGCGCTGCCAGGCCGGCTCCAGGGCGGCAAGAGCGGCGTCGGGCACGGGCGCGCTGCCGACCTGTTCAGCGAATTGATCCAGCGCCGCGCGCAGTTCCGTCAGCGCCTCGGGCCGCTGCGGCCAGGAACCGAACAGCGCGGCGTCAAAGCGCTCCGCGCGGAGCAGCGCCCAGGATTGCGCCGGTTGCTGCCGCGCCTCGCGACCGGCACGCCGCAACGTCAGCCGCCACGGCGCCGTCGCCGCACCGACCGTGACGTGCAGCTCGCCGGCGCGCTCATCGCTGCCCACCAGGCGCATCTGGCCCGCCGCCGCCAGCGTCCGCACCGCCGGCAGCGCCAGCAACGCGAAGTGATGCCCGGCCACGTCGCGCTGCCAGAGCGCCTCGGGCGTGACGGCCACGAACTCGCCTTCTCCATGAAACTGCACGTACTTATCGAGCACGCCGCTGCAAGTGCCGTCGAAGACGCAACCGGCGCATCCGGGGCGCTTGCGCTTGTCGGTGCGCTTGTCGGCGTACTTGTCGAAGCCCGCGCGGCTCGTGCCATCGCCTTCCGCGGCCACGGTCACGGTCGCTTCGCCGTCGTGATGGATGCGGTGCGCGACGGAAAGCGCTGTGCAATAGGGCATATTGCCGAAATTGAGGTCGAAGCCCGGCCCCAGCCGCGCATCCACTTCGCGCGACAACGCCTCGAACTCCGGCGCCATCTCCGAGTAGCGGTTCATCATGGCGCGCAGGTGCTCGTCCGTGCGCTCCCCAGCGTCGCGCGGCCGCACGATATCGAAGTGCAGGTTCTCGAAGCCGAACTTCTGCGCGATGTCGCAAAGGGGTAGCATTGACGCGTAGTTGCTCGCCACCACGCACATGTTGCCGGTCAGCCGGGCGCCTTCTGCGCGCAGCACGGCCAGCGACGTCTGGATGCGATCCCACGCGCCCGGATTGCCGGTCGTCAGGTCGTGCGCCTCGCGCGTGCCGCCTTGCAGCGAGAAGCGCCAGATCACGCGGCGCGCCATCTCCGGGCCCAAAGCCTTGAGAATCGCGTAGGTTCGCTCGCGAAAGCTCGCCCGCGGCGTCATCGTGCCGTTGGTGAAGAGGACGATCTCCTCGAAGTCCAGCTCAACCGAAAACCGCAGCAGATCCAGGAAGGAAGGCTGCAAGGTCGGCTCGCCGCCCACGAACGTGACGCGCGTCGCCCCGTTCTCGCGCGCGGCCCGCAGCTCGGCGCGGATCGGCTCTTGCGGCAGAGGCGAAGCCATGTGGCGCTCGCTGAGCTGCCCCGATACGCAGAACACGCAGCGGTTGTTGCACAAGTGCCCGAGCTGGATTTCGATTTGGCGGCTCGGTTCGCTCATCGCTCAGCGCCTCGCCTCCAACCAGCGTTCGAGGGCGCCGCGGTTGGGCGCGCAGGGACGGCGGCTGGTGACCTGCTCCCAGGCGGTGTCGAGATCGAGGCCGGTGGCGACCAGGTAGCCGATCGCGACGGTGGGCGAGCGGTTGACGCCCGCGGTGCAGTGCACGTAGGTGCCGCGACCCGCGGCGTGCGATGCGCGAACGGCTTCAACGGCTTGGGACAATCCCTTGGCCAGCGCGCGCTCGTCGAAGTCCTCGATCGGCAGGCGCTGCGCGGAGATGCCTTGGGCCATGAGGAAGCGCCACAACAGCTGCCAGTCCATGCCCATCGCGGTCAGATCCCAGTCGGTCTGCACGCTGACGAGGCTGGTGATGCCGGCGGCGCGGACGGCGCGGATGCGCTCCGGCGAGTTGGGGCAAGGGCCGACCCAAAGGCCGGTCGCCACCTCGTGGAACGCGAAACCTGGAAGGGTGACGAGGTCTGCCATCAAAACCGCATCCCCAGCCGGGTCATCGCACCGCCACGGATCTGGCTGACTTTGATGTCGAATTTGCCGTCGAGCACCGGCGGCGTGGCGGCCTCGTCCATCGACGACTTGAGCAGCAGCGTGCCGCCGACGAACCCGGCGGTGCCGACGCCGAGCAGGCTCCAGCGCACCGCGTCGCCGCCCAGCTGGTCGAACTTGGTGGTGCCCTCGATGACGAGCGCCGCGACGATGAGCGCGCCACCGCCGATCATGCCGGCCCAAGCCAGGTCCTCGTGGCCCGGCGGGTTGTACACGTCGAGGACGGCAGCGATGGCCGCCTTCTTGCCGGATTCGATCTCGAAGCTGCCCTTCTTGCCGACGTGCCCGGGTCCGGTGACCAGCAGGCTGTGCGTGCCGGGTTCGAGGTCCGCGGAGCAAGCGCCGGCGGTGGCGGGAACCTCTTTTCCGTCAATGAGCACCTTGGCTTGCGCCGGCACGCGCATCTCGACCTTGCCAAGGGTGACGAGTGTCACGCGCTCCTCGCCGGCGGAAGGGATGACGGCGACGCTTTCGTGCACGACCTTGCCGGCAGCAGTCTTCACCAGCACTTTCGCAGAGCCGGCGGGCAGATCGAAGCGGTTGTCGCCCTTCTTGAGGCCGACCACGGCGCCGGAGACTTCCGCCACGAGGCCATCGGCATCGGCGGCGAGGACCAGGACGCCGGGCGCAGCGGGAACCGGGGCCGGCGGCGCGGCTTCCGGCACCGGAGCCGGCTCAGGCGCGGCGGCGGGTTCCGGCTGGGCCCTTGGCGGCTTGGCCGCAGCAGGCAAGGCGATGGCGGCGCACAGCAAGGCGCTGAGACCGGCAACGCAAAGGCGCGTGTTCATGGAGCATCTCCCGTGGGCACCGGCGACAGGCGGCGGAGCGGGTCGGTCTCTTGCGCCGCAGGCTTGGCGGGCTGCGCCGTGCGCGCCGCCACGATCGCCGGGCGCTTGCCGAGGCGCTCCGCGAGGGCCGTCAGCCCCGGCAGCCCCTGCAGATCCAGGCCAAAACGCTCGAGGATGGTCAGCGGCAGCGCCAGGGCCAGGTCAGCGGTCGTCAGCGCGTCGCCGACCAGCCAGGTCCGGCCGCCGAGAATCTGCTCGAAAACCTGCAGCATCGTTCGGATCTTGCGCGTCTCGGTGCGGTACAGCTCGACGTTCCAGGTCTCCGCCGGACGCCCACCCAGCTCCCGCTCCAGGCGGATGAGCGGCTGCAGCAGGCCATCGGTCGCGAGCTCCTCGGCCATCGCGCAGCGCGCGCGCGGCAGCGCATCCGCGGGCAGCAGCGGCGCGCCCGGCTCGGTCGCGTCCAGGAACGCCATGATCGTGCTGGCACCGA
>CAIXAA010000900.1 GCA_903917305.1 uncultured Myxococcales bacterium
CGCCCGCAACGCAAGCCGTCGGCGCCGTCGCGGCCGCTGCGCGCCGTGGCGGTGGCGCTGCTCCTGTTCGTGGTTGGTCTGGGTATCGCTGCGCAGTTCATGGGTTATGGCTGGTTCGCCACCAAGCTCTGGCTGACGAAAGAGGACGCGGCGAGCCACGCCCGCACCCGCGCCCGTTCCGACACGATGATGAAGGACGTGCACCTGCTCGACACGCGCGCCTCCTACCGCGACGAGATCAAGCGGCTGGCGCAGATCGTGAGCGTGTGGAAGTCCGACAAGGAGGCGCACGCGGCGCTGCTCGACCGCTACCTCGACCTGCTCGAGCGCGAGCCGGACCTGGTCCATGCGGAGCCGGCGCTGGCCAAGGGGCTGGAGGACGAACTCGCGCTCGGCATCGTTCCCAAGCGTCTGGATGTGCTCAAGAAACTGGCGAGCGGGGATCTAGCGGCGGCGGAAGCGGCGGCCGCCGACCTGCGCGCCGGAACGGTGGATGACGTCGGCGTGTTCGTGCGCCTGCGCCTCGCCCAGCAGGAGCAGAAGCTGCGCGAGCAGGCGCTGACCAACCCCGGCCTGACGTCGACGGCGCAGGCGGATCCGCTGCGCAGCGGCGCCAAGGACGAGGGCGGGCTCGCGGAGGCGCGCAAGGCGTTCAGCGCGGTGCACGACGCGGCGGCGCGGGCGCCAAATGCCATGAAGTTCAAGGTGCTGGATGCCACGCTGCACGACCGCATGGGCGAGTACGACGAGGCCGTCGCGCTGCTCGAGCCGGTGACGGCGACCGCGGCGGAGCACGTCGACGCGCGGCTGGTGCTGGCGTCGGCCTACCTGGAGAAGAGCCAGCTGGAACAGGCCGAGGCGCTGGTCGCGGAGGCGCAGCACCTCGCGACGGACGTGGCGGTCGACAAGGGGCGGCAGCACCAGGCGTGGCTCGTCACGGCGCGCATCGCGGGCAAGCGTGGTTCGAACGAGGCGTTGATCAAGGCGCTGCAAGGCGCGCTCACGGCGCAGCCTACGGACGAACTGGCGGCGCTGCGGTTGGGGCGCCTGCTCATGGCCGAGAAGCGCGGCGACGAAGCGCACAAGCTCTTCGCCGCGGGCAAGTCCCAGGGATTCAAGTCGATTGCCTTCGAAGTGGCGCTGGTCGAGCAGTGGCTCTACATCAACCGCTCCGAAGATGCGCTGGCGGAGATTGTCGAGGCGACCAAGCTCTACCCCAACTCCGTGGATTTGCTCTATTTACGCGGTCAGGTGGAGGACAAGCAGTCGCACTTCGCGACCGCCCGCGACTTCTTCTCGCAGGTCATCGCGCGCGAGCCGCGGCACCAGCGCGCCATCGCGCGCCTGGCGGAGCTGCAGAGCGCTGCGGGTCGCCACGACGAGGCGCTGGCGACGCTGAATGCGGCGCGGGCCAAGATCGGCGAGGGCGAGGACATCCTGCGGCGCATCAGCGAGGAGCTCTCCGCCCTGCAGCGCGACGACGAGGCGCGCAAGATCTTGGACATCCTGCTGAAGATGGCGCCGGACAACCGCAGCTACCTGCTGCGCGCGGCGCAGCTGGACTTGAAGGCCGGCGAGGCGGAGCGCGCGATGGGCTTCCTGCAGCGGCTGCGCAAGAACCATGCCCTCAACCGCGACGCGGGCTTGCAGCTGGCCAAGGCGCTGGCGCAGAAGGGGCAGGCGGACGAGGCCGCGGCGACGCTGATGCCGTTCGCGGAGCAGGAACCCAATGATGTCGCGCTGAACACGCAGGCCGGTGCCTACCTCATCGACGCCAAGGACTACGACCGCGCGGCCACGGTCCTGCAGCGCGCGACGACGGTCGCCAATGGCCGCGACGCGCAGGCGCTGTTCCAGTTCGGTCGGCTGGCGTTCCGGCGCGGCGATCCGACGCTCGGCGTGCAGCGCATCAAGCAGGCGATTTCGCTCGACGGCTCGGCGCCGGAGTTCCGCTTGGAGCTGGCGCGATCGCTGTTCGATGTCAAAGGCTTGCCGGACGCGCGCAAGCTGGCGGTCTCGGAGCTGGAGACGCTGCTGGCCAGCGAGCCGGCGTACGCCAAGGTGAACAAGTCCCTGCCGGACCCGACCGTCGTGCACTCCCTGTTGGCCCGCGCGCTGTTCGAGGACCACCGTTATGCCCAGGCGATCGACCACTTGCGCGCCGTCACGCAGCGCCACCCCAAGGATGCCGACGCGCTCGTGCAGCTGGGGCGCGCGCTCTACTACGGCGGTCGGCCGGATGCGGCCAAGACGCTGCGCGAAGGCCTGCAGCTGCGGCCGGGCGATGGCGTGGCGGCGCTGTACCTGGGCCAGCTGGCGCTGAACGCCAACCAGAGCAGCGAGGCGATGCGCTGGCTGCAGATGGCGGCGCAGACGCACCGCAAGGACACGGCGGAGGCCTGGTACCACCTCGCGCTGATCCACAAGGAGCGCGGGCAGTACGGCGCGGCGGACAGTGCGCTCACGGGCTACTTTGCCGATGCGGGTCCCGACGATCCCTACCGCAAGGACGCGCAATCGCTGCAGCACGCGGTCGCCAACCTCAAGTAATTTCTACAGAAACAGCGTGGCGTCGCCGTACGAGTAGAAGCGGTAGCCTTGCGCGATCGCGTGGCGGTAGGCGTCCAGGACGTGCCGGCGGCCGGCAAACGCGCTCACCAGCACCAGCAGGCTGGAGCGCG
>CAIXAA010000901.1 GCA_903917305.1 uncultured Myxococcales bacterium
CCGCGGCACCGGCTACGGCGTGGGCTTGCTGCACGCGCTCGTCACCGCGCTTTGAGCGTCATGAAGCATTCCAGCCTCTTGCACGCGATGGCGACGCTTTGCCTGTGCGCGTCCGCTTGTGGTGGTGCGCAGCCGCAAGAGACGCCGCAGGCCACGCCGCCGGCCGCCGCATCGAACGTCATCCCGGATTTGCGCCTGGAGATCGACGCCTTGCGCACACGCGCCAGCCAGGACAACCTGGTGCCGCTGGACACGTGGTGCGCAGAGCGGACGCTGCGCAGCCTCGCCAAGAAGAACGCGCTGGACCGCTCGCCCGTGCCGCCCGAGACGCTGTCGACCTGGCTGGCGGAAGCGCCGACCCGCGTCGTGCGCAATGGCCTGCTGGCGGTGCTCGATCACCGCGACGCGCGGCCGCCGTTTGCGCTGTACTGGTACTTCGAGCACGGCCATTGGCGCCTGGATCCGCTGACCACGACGCCGTACGCCGACGCCGATCTGGGACCCGAGCATCCGCTCAACCGCCCGTTGATCCTGGCGGAAGCGACGGCGGGCATTTCCGGCAACGGCCCGCTGCGCACGACGATCCACACCAGCTTGGGCGACATCCATTGCACGCTGACCGAGGGCCTGACGCCGCTGACCGTGGCGAATTTCGTAGGTCTGGCGCGTGGTTTGCGCCCGTTCCAGGATGGCCGCCGCGCTGCCCGGCCGGATCTGGGGACCTGGAACCGCCGCTCCTTCTACGACGGCTTGACCTTCCACCGCGTGATCCCCGGGTTCATGATCCAGGGCGGCGACCCGGAAGGCAGCGGCGAGGGCAGCCCCGGCTATGCCGTGCCGGACGAGTTCGACCCCAGCTTGCGCTTTGACGACGAAGGCATGCTCGGCATGGCCAACGACGGCCCGAACACCAACGGCAGCCAGTTCTTCATCACCGAACAGGCGACGCCGTGGCTGAACGACCGCTACAGCCTGTTCGGCCGTTGCCGCGACATCGAAGTGGTCAAGGCCATCGCCCGCGTGCCCAAGGCACCCGACAACCCGAGCATGCCCGCGGAGCCAGTGCGCATCCTGTCGATCAGCTTCACGCGCGGTTGATGCCGTGTTGAAATTTTCGACATGGCTGGGATTCTCCACACGACGCGGCGCGGCAAGGCAAGGCCCGGCAGCCCAAGCGATTGCAGAAATGCTGCACGATTCGGGTCTTGCGCGCTGGACAAAGATTCGGCATTGCTGGCACGCTTGTTGCTAAGTTCAGTGGACGTGACGGTTCGCCGCGGTCCACGTGGCGCCCAGGACCTGGAGGGAGCAAAGATGAAAGCCATGAATTGGACCACCGGCTTGACCGCGATGGCGTTGTTGTGGGCCGCGAACGCGTCGGCGCTGAGCTACTGCGATGCCAGCAATCCCTGCAAGTTGGCCACGGACACCTGCCTCGGCAGCGTCTGCGTGCCGCAAGCCAAGCTGTGCAAGAGCACGGCGAGCTGCAGCACCTGGCAGGTCTGCGACTTCACGTGCCCTGGCAGTGCAAACACGACGACCACCGACCCGATGCCCGGTGGCGGCTCGAGCGGTTCGGCCGATGCGAGCAGCGGCGCCGTGCCACCGATGCCGGCGATGGACGCGGGCTCCGGCATCGCGATGCCGCCGGATGCGGGCGAGATGCCGATGCCGCTGGATGGCGGCACGATGGACGCCACGCCCTACACGCCCCCCAACTGCCCGAAAGACGTGGGCGTTTGCGTCGTCGACCCCACCAAGGTCGCCACCATGCCGGGCTGCCTCGACTTCTGCACCGGCCTGACGGCCTGCAACCTGGCGAGCGGCGGCAGCTCGACGGGCAGCGGCGGCGCACCGATTCCGCCGCCCGGCCCCGGCGGCAGCGGCGACAGCAACACGCCCGGCTTCGCGCCCGTCCCGGCCGCCTGCGACGGCTGCAGCAGCGACAAGATGATCCCGGCCCCGACGGACGCCGGCAGCACGGACTCGGGCCCGATCGGCGACACGACGTCCGGTTCCGGCGACCTGCAGCAGTGCGTGACGATGTGCAGCGTCCTGGTGCTCGAGAACATCGCGCACAAGGAGCTCGTCGCGGCCGAGCAGTGCGTCGCCGCCTATCCGACGGCGTGCAGCGACATGCAGAGCCAATGCCAGAGCAAGATCCAGGACTTGGGTACCGCGATGATGGTGGACGACAGCTGGACCCTCGGCCTGTTCCCCGGCATCGGTGGCGGCCCCGTCGTGGTGCCGGCCAACCCCGACGGCGGCAGTACGGGCTCGGCCGACGCCGGCTCGACCAGCGGCAGCACCGACGGCGGCAGCGTGTTCGGCGACGCCTTGACGACCATCGACGCAGCGTTCGGCGGCGACGGCGGCGGCCCCAAGGGCACCGACGGCGCGACCGGCGGTTCCACGGCCGACGCCGGCTCGAACAGCAACGGCGCCGACGGTGGGCTCAAGAACGACAGCTCCACGCCCATCGACCTGCAGCCCAGCGCCAGCAGCAGCGCCGCCAGCGCCTGCACGGCCGGCCGCACCACGCCCGCCGCGCCGTGGGGCCTCGCCGGCCTCGGCCTCCTGTGCCTCGCCGCCCTTGGCCTGCGCCGCCGCACCGTCTCCGCGCGCTAGACGATCCCCCGCGTTTGCGCAGCATGGCCGCGGACCTGCCCAAGCCAGGTCCGCGGTCGCTGCGTCTTCAGGCGCCGGCCGCCGCTTCCGACCCCGCCAGCTGGCCGCAAGCCGCGCCGATGTCCTGCCCCTTGGACTCGCGCAGCGACGCCGACGCGCCCGTGGCACGCAGCACGTCCGCAAACCTGCGAATCGCCAAGCGATTCGGCCGCTGGTACGGCGCGCCCGGCCAGACGTTGAACGGAATCACGTTGATGTGCGCGCCGACCTCCAGCGCCATGGCGCCAAGCCGCCGCGCGTCGTCCTCGCCGTCGTTCACGTCCTGCAGCAGCGCGTATTCGAAGGTTAATTTGCGGCTGGGACTCGGCGGCAGCGCCAGCAGCACCTCCACCATGCGGCGGATCGGCACGCCTTTGTTGACCGGCATGAGGCGGTCGCGCACGGCGTCGGTCGTCGCGGTCAGCGACCACGCCAGGTTCACGTGCGGATGCGCGGCCGCGAGGCGCGGCAGGTGCCTGGCGAGGCCCGACGTCGAGACCGTGATGCGCCGCGGCGAGAAGTCGTAACCTTTGGGGTCACAAAGAATCTGCAAGGCATCGATGACCGCGTCGAGGTTGTCGAGCGGCTCGCCCATGCCCATGAACACGAGGTTGTGCGGCCGCGCGGAGAGCGGACCCTGCTCGCCACCTGCCACGCCGCCGCGCGCCTGTCCCGCTG
This sequence comes from uncultured Myxococcales bacterium, assembly GCA_903917305.1. Classification (GTDB taxonomy): domain Bacteria; phylum Myxococcota_A; class UBA9042; order UBA9042; family UBA9042; genus CAIXAA01. The sequence continues at coordinate 3,346 of CAIXAA010000901.1, forward strand.
CGAACCCGAGGCGGCAGGCGACCGCGACCTGTTCGACCAGCTCCCCGGCGCTCAGGTTGGCGCGCACCGGCAGCCGCGCCGTCGCGCAGAAATCGCAGCCCATCTTGCAGCCGACCTGCGAGGACAGGCATTGCGTGACCGAGCCGCCGTCCATCGTCATCACGACCGTCTCGATCGCCAAACCCGCTTGCGTGCGAAGCAAATGCCGCGTGGAGCCGTCGAGCGCCGACTGCTGCGTCAGGCTCACCGCCAGCGCCGGCAGCGGCAGCGCCGCCTGGAGGCGCTCGCGCAGGGGCGCCGGCAGGTCGGTCATCTGCCCCAGTTCGCGCTCCAGGCGGACGTGGAGCCAACGAAACAACTGCTCGGCACGAAACGGCTTTTCGCCCACGTCGCGAAAGACCTGCGTCAGCGCGGGCCGTGGCAGCGAGAGCAGGTCCAGCCCGGCAAAACCTGCGTCGTTGCTGGCGAGATGGGGCGGGACGGGCATCGCGACCTCAAAGCGATCCGACACGGGCTGCGCAGCACAAGCGCAGCGCGGACGACGGCTCGAACGCGCGCAGTGTAGACGCGGTGCGGTCTTGCGTCACGAAGCGATGGTGCAAGCCGCAAGC
>CAIXAA010000902.1 GCA_903917305.1 uncultured Myxococcales bacterium
GCGAAGCGGCCCTGCTGGCGCCGGACAAGGACGGCGCGCTGTCGGCCGAGAACGCGCACATCATCGGCACGATGCAACTGACGATGCCGGGTGAGAAAAAGCTGGGTCTTGCGCCGCTGGCCCTCGTGCAGCGGCTGCTCAAGATGGAGGGCCGCGCGACCGAGATTGCGGTGCGCGTGGCCGACATCGACCACGTGAAGGAGACCGCTGCCGCGCTGCGCAGCGCGCTGGGACCCGACTACGAAGTGCACGTCTGGGACGACGTCGCGCCGTTCTTCAAGGACATGATGTTCCGCCAGAACTTCATCCTGACGCTGGTGGCCACCGTGTTCATGATCCTCATGCTGCTGGGCGTGGCGAACACGATGCTGATGAGCGTGCTCGACCGCACCCGCGAGATCGGCACCATGATGGCGGTCGGCGTCAAACGCTCGCACATTCTTGCGCTTTTCTTGATGGAGGCGGCGCTGCTCGGCGCGCTGGGCGGCATCGTCGGCGGGCTGCTGGGCTCCCTGCTGACGGCGTGGCTGCAGCACCGCGGCATCGTCATCACGCTGCCGACCTCGCCGGTGCCTTACGTGATCCGGCCGTTCGTGTCGCTGCGCTACCTGCTGCAAGTCGTTGGCATTGCAGGGATGGGTGCCATGCTGTTTGCCGCCTATCCGGCCTGGCGCGCCAGCCGCCTGCGCCCGGTGCAGGCCCTGGCGGGAGGCTAGCCGATGTTCACGCTCGTGCGCCTCGCCTTTCGCAACGTGCTGCGCAACAAGTCGCGCGCGGCCTTCACCCTGGGCGGCATCGCTTTTGGCGTGTGGATGTCGCTGCTTCTGGGCTCCTTCGTCATCGGCCTGGGCGAGACGATGGCCGACGACGTCGTGCGCAGCAAGGTGGGCGCGCTGCAGGTGCACCTGCGCGGCTACGACGACGCCAAGGCGAACCAGCCCTTGGATTTCAACATGGAAGAGCACGGCGACGTGCCGCGCATCGCCCTGGCGACACCGCACGTCAAGGCCGTGGCGCCGCACATCGTGTTCGGCGGGCTGCTGAACAACGGCGCGGCGTCGACCATGGTCATCGCGACGGGCGCCGACCCAGATGCGGAGCTCAAGGTGCTGCCGCTGGCCAACCGCGGCCTGACCGGCCAGCCGCTGTCCAAGGACGCGCCGCACGCGGGCTTGCTGGGCTTCGAGCTGGCGGATGCGATGGGCGTCAAGCGCGGCTCGACGGTGACGCTGCAGGCGGCGTCGCAGGCGGGGCAGCAGAACGCGCTGGACCTCGATCTGGCGGGAACGGTGAACAACAACCTGCCGTTCGACTCCAAGCGCATGTTGTGGGTGCCGCTGGCGTACGCGCAGGAACTCGTGCAGATGCCCGGACGCGTGACGGAGTTCGCCATCGCCTTGGACGACATCAAGTACACCGACGAGGTCAAGGAACACCTGGAGCGCGCCCTGGGGCCGAAGTACCACGTGCAGACCTGGTACGAACTGCGGGTGAACATCAAGGAAGTCATTCAGATCCAGCGCATCATCCTGATGGCCGCCTGCCTCGTGTTCCTCATCATCGCCGTGGTCGGCGTGATGAACACGATGCTGATGAGCGTGCTCGAGCGCACCCGCGAGATCGGCACGATGATGGCCGTCGGCGTCAAACGTTCGCAGGTCACGGTGCTGTTCCTGTGGGAGGCGGCGTTCCTGGCGCTGCTCGGCGCGGGCATCGGCGCGGCGCTGGGGTACGGCGTCGTCGGCATTGTCGTGGAGCTGGGCGGTGTTGCGCTGACCGCTCCCGGCAGCACCATGATGGTGCACATCAAGCCGCACGCGCCGCTGTGGCTGGCGGCGATCGCCGTCGTGGCCTCGGCGCTGGGAACCCTGGCCGCCGCGGCCTATCCGGCGTGGCGCGCCGCCCGCCTGCGTCCGGTCGAGGCGCTGCGCGCCGTCTGAACGCTCCAACCCCAAGAGGTTCGTCATGAAGTCCCTGTTCCGCCTGCTCATCGCCGCGACCTGCCTGCTGGCCAGCTCCGCTTTCGCCGATCCCAGCGCCGCGGAGCTGCTCAAGGCGTACGACGCCGTCATGGGTCCCGTGAACTTCGAAGCCGTCACCTCGATGAGCGCGCACCGCGAAGACGGAACCACGCGGACCTACAAGATGAAGGTGCTCAAGGCCGGCGACGAGAAGTTCCGCGCCTTCTTCTCGGAGCCCGCCGCCGTGCGCGGCCAGGAGATGCTGCGCCAGGGCGACAACCTCTGGGTCTACATGCCGAACTTGAAGCGCGCGATTCGCCTGGCCTCGCGCGATTCGTTCCAAGGCGGCGACTTCAACAACGCCGATGTGCTGCGCGTGAACTACACGGCGGACTACACGGGGACCATCGCGCCGGACGCCGCGACGCCGGACGCCTGGCTGCTGGATCTCAAGGCGAAGACGACGGGCGCCGCGTACGACCACGTCAAGCTGTGGCTGCGCAAGGCGGACCAGCTGCCCGTGAAGGGCGAGTACTACACGGCGAGCGGCAAGATGCTGCGCGCGGCGGAGTTCAGCGACATCAAGGACTTCGGTGGCATCAAGCGCCCGGCCAAGATCCTGATGAAGAACATGCTGGCGACGCAGCGCTTTAGCACCATGGTGATGGAAAGCTTCAATATCCATGTGAATCCACCAAGTTCGAAGTTCGTTCTCGATGACTTGGGCAAGTAGGACGAATGGCTTTGCGCATGGTGACATTCCTCTGGGCGAATCGACCCTTCGGGCCGACCGGGCTCTATCGCGCTGCGCGCGACCGAACCACCTCCGGAGGCCTCCGGTGGTTCGGCCCCTTCGGGGTAACGATCCCTTTCGCAGTCCTGATCGCCACTTCCGCCTTCGGACAAGAAGCGGAACCGCTGCCGCAGGGCGCGACCCCGGTCGATGTCGCAAGTGCCGATCCCGCCCCGACTTCCGACGAACCCCTTCTCATCACGACCACCACCGGCTTTCTCGACACGCGCACGACCTACAGCGCCGTGTCGGTCGGCAAGCCGATGGTGGCGGACAACGTCCCGGCGCTGGCGAACCTGACCGAAGCCAACATGCAGCTGAGATTGCAGTGGAAAGACCGTGCGCAGGGCCAGGCCGACGTGTCCTACATCTACCAGGGCGGTGGCTTCTTCTACGGCCGCGATGCGTCCTCGGGCGAGCGCGTGCGCGTGGCGGCGCACGACGTGTCAGCGCTGCATCCCGCGGCATTGATTAGCGAACTCTACGGAACGCTCAACCTCGGCTCGCACGCCAACCTGACGATGGGCAAGAAGCGCGTGGTGTGGGGCTCCGGGATCGCGATCAACCCGACCGATCTGCTCAATCCGCCAAAGGATCCGACGGATCCGACCTTGCAGCGCGCCGGTTCCTGGCTGGCGCGCGCGGAGTTCCCGTTCGACGACTTCACCGTCACCTTCGTTGGCGCGGCGAAGGTCACGCGCCAGTTCGGCGGCGTGCCGTCGGCGATGGTCGTCTACCCGGACTACCCGGCGGCGGGACAGGACAGCGGCGACAAGCTGTCGCACTACGCGCTGGCGGCGCGCGCCTACGGGCTATGGCGCGAGACCGATATCAACCTGATGTACTACTTCACGAATTCCTACAACGACGCCTTCACCGACAAGAGCCGCGTCGGCCTGTCCCTGTCGCACGTGTTCTGGAATGCGTTGGAATTGCACGTGGACGGCATCGCGCAGCGCGGCTCCTCGCGGTTCTACTTCGACAAGCTCGATCCCACGGTGCTGGCGGCCGGCAACGTCGCTGCGCTGCGCACCAGGCTGGAGGACACGGATATCCGGCCAAAGGTGCTGCTCGGTGCGCGCTGGATGCCGGAGGACGCCGGTGGCAAGCCGCTGTCTTTCCTCTTGAAAGACGCGACGTTCTCGCTGGAGTACTACTACAACGGCGAGGGTTATTCTTCGACTGAATTCAAGGAGGTCGGGACTGCGCTCACGCTGATGCAGAAGGCCACGGCGATGGGCGTGACGATTCCCGCGGGCGGCAGCCTCTTTGCCGCGCCCGGCACGACCGACCCCGGCTCGCCGCAGAAGTTCGCCTTTGAACCCCTGCGCCGCCATTACCTTTTCCTCAGCTACCTGCGCCCGATGATCTACGACGACTTCACCGCCAGCGCCGTCGTCATCCTTGGCGCCGAAGACTGGAGCGGCCAGTTCGCGCCGTCGATCGCCTGGAGCGCGCAGGAGTGGCTCTCGCTGACCCTCGCCGGCTTCTTCACCGTCCCCGGCATGGCAAGTCAGGGAACCACAGTTTCCGGCCACAGTTACAGCGAGTACGGCCTGCAACCCACGGATTGGCGAGCCTTCTTCTCGGCACGCGTGTTCTACTAGGATCTTCAAGGAGTTCGCCATGGCCCTCGTCGAATTGAAAGGCATTGCCAAGTCCTACCAGCTCGGCCGCACCGAAGTCGTCGCCCTGCGCGGCGTCGATCTGGCGATCGAGCGCGGCGAATTCACTGTGGTCATGGGCCCTTCCGGCTCGGGCAAGACGACGCTGCTGAACATCATCGGCTGCCTCGATCGGGCGAGCGCCGGCTCCTACAAGCTCGACGGCGAGGAGATCGGCCACCGCGACTTCAACGACCTGGCCGACGTGCGCAACCGCAAGATCGGCTTCATCTTTCAGTCGTTCAACCTGATCCCGGTGCTCGACGTCATCGAGAACATCGAGTTCCCGTGCGTCATCCGCGGCGAGTCGCGCAAGTCCTTGCGAGAACGCGTGATGAGCGTCGCCAAGGACGTCGGCCTGGAGAACTTCCTCAAGCACAAGCCGGACGAGCTCTCCGGCGGCCAGCGCCAGCGCGTCGCCATTGCCCGCGCGCTCATCACGCAGCCGCAGTTGGTGCTGGCGGACGAGCCGACGGCGAACCTCGACTCCAAGACCTCCGAGCAGATCATTGATTTGATGCTGGATCTCAACCGCAAGCAGCACGTCACGTTCCTGTTCTCGACGCACGATCCGCGGGTCATGGAGCACGCCAGGCGCGTCGTGCGCATCGCCGACGGCCTGCTGGTCGATGGCACGGAGCACGCGGCGGCCGAAGCGGCGCACATGCACTCGGTTGTCCACTAGCTCCCAAACTTGCGCGCGGATCCGCCAAAGCCTAGGCTTCTGACTCGGTACCGAGTTGCCGGCCTTTGGGGGAATCGTGCTTCGTCTGCATTGTTGGCTCGCTTGCGCGTGCGTCCTCGTCGCGTGCGGCTCCAAGACCGCGACTTCTGCAACCCCAAGCGCAGACACGAGTTCGCCCGCAACGGATGTGCCGGCCGGCATCGACGCACCTGACGTCGTGGCCGCCGATGTCCAGCCGGATACGGCGGTCCAAGAACTGCCGACGCTGCCTGACGTTGCACCGCCCGCGGATGTGCCGGATGCCGCAGACGACGTGCCCGATGCGGCGCTGCCGGATGCCGTCCCGGATGTGCTGCCCGATGTTGCGCCAGATGTCGCCCCAGATGCCGCGCCGGATCTGGGACCCGTCGATGTGGGCGAGGATGCGACCGTTGGCTGCGCAACCAACGCAGATTGCGCGGCCTTGGACGACGCCAACCTGTGCAACGGCACGATGGCATGCGTGGCGGGAGCTTGCCAGATCGACCCCAAGACCGTCGTGACCTGCCCGGCGGCAACCGGGGGCACCTGCTTCGGGCCCGTCTGCGAGACCGCGACCGGCAAGTGCGTCGACACGACCCTCGCCAACGGCACGCCGTGCGATGATGGGAACCCGTGCACGATCCAGGAAGTCTGCACCGCGGGCGCGTGTTTCGGGCAGTCCAACCCGTGCGACGACCTGAACGCTTGCACGCAAGACAGCTGCAACCCCGCGACTGGCAACTGTATTCACTTGCCAAAGACGAGTGTTGGCTGCGATGACGGCGACAAGTGCACCACCGCCGATGCGTGCGATGCCGGCGGCAATTGCGTAGGTACGGCAGTCACTTGCGGAGCGCCCAAGGGCGCGTGCTGGTCCAAGACCTGCGAGGCAGCTAGCGGCCAGTGCGTCGACAACGCGCTGAGCGGCACCGGCTGCGACGACGGCGACAAATGCACGACGCAAGACACTTGCGCTGCAGGCACGTGCGCGGGCACGCCGGTCGTCTGCGCCAGCGCGAATCCGTGCGTCGCCAGCGCGTGCGACGGCGCTTCCGGGCAGTGCGGCTCGATGAACAAGCCGGGCGGTACTCCGTGCCAGAGCGACACCGACGCCTGCACCACCCAAGTCTGCGCGGCCGGCTCCTGCGTGGTGTCGGGCACGACCACGGCGTGCGCGCCCGATGGCGACCCCTGCACCGACGACACGTGCCACGCGACCACCGGCTGCTACGCCAAGACGCCGGACGGCGGGAGTTGCGACGATGGCAACAACTGCACCTCCATCACGGTCTGCAACGCGGGCAAGTGCACGGGTCCCATCGACCTCAACGTGTGCCCGGAGGCCGCCCTGGTCGCCTGCCCGCCGAAGTACATCATCCAGATGCAGTCGCAGCTGCTGACCGGCAAGCTGAACCTGGCGGTCGCGGCGCCGATGCAGCCGGGCGGACCGACGCGGGTGTCGCACGGCCTCAAGATGCCGACGAACACGGCGATCCCGACGCAGAATGTGCAGTTGGAGCTCGCCGTGACGATGACGCCGCCGCCCAGCACGCCGCCGGTGCTGACCGTCACGGTGGGCGCGGTGAACGGGACCGCGTGCGGTGGCGGCATCTATCCGGCGACCCTGCTGCCGGCCACGAGTGGCGGGACCTACGAATGGAACACGGAGGCGGGCAAGACTTATTGGATTGCCTTGGAGCTCGATCCGACGATCTATCCCAAGGATGCGGTGTTCGACGCGTACTACACGGTCAAGACGGCGGACATCAACGGCTTTTGTGACCCGCCATCCAACTGCGCCAAGATCGCCTGCGACGGAAAGCCTTGCAGCGACGGGAATTTGTGCACGCTCGACGATGTCTGCGCCGCCGGCGCATGCAAGCCGGGCCCCGAGAAGATCTGCCCGCCCGACACGAACACCTGCACGACGGACGTGTGCAGCCTCGTCACCGGCAACTGCGGGATTCCGCTGCCCGACGGCAGCGTCTGCGATGACGGCAACCCGTGCACCGAGAAGGACGCCTGCAAGGGCATCCTGTGCAAGGGCGACGCGAAGGTGTGCGTCGATGACAACAACGCGTGCACGTTGGACTTTTGCGACGCCGGCTCCGGCCAGTGCAACTACGCCGCGCCCGATGGCTCCTTCTGCAGCGACGGCAATGCGTGCACCTCCGGCGATACCTGCCTCGCCGGCGCGTGCAAGGCGGGCGTTGCGACGACGTGCCAGAACGACAACAATCCTTGCACCAACGACTTCTGCGACCCGGTCAGCGGCAGCTGCGGCAAGGCCGTCGCGGACGGCACGGCCTGCGAAGACGGCAACGCCTGCACCACCGGCGACAGTTGCGCGTTCGGCTACTGCCAGGCCGGCCCGGCCGTCGTGTGCAAGAACGACTTCAACGCCTGCACCGTCGACACGTGCGACTACAAGACCGGCGCGTGCAACCTGCCGATCCTGGACGGCACCTGGTGCGATGACGGCAACGCGTGCACCGACGGCGACAAGTGCAAGACCGGCAAGTGCCTGGGCGGCAAGGCGCTGGTCTGCGACGACGCCAACACCTGCACGGCGGATCTGTGCGTGCCCAGCCTGGGTTGCCAGAACCTCGCGAGCATCTCCCAGCTGACGCCCATCATCGATGGCACCATCGGCAGCGATTGGGTCGGCGTCATGCCGGCGACCACCAACGGGCAGCAGACGGATTGGGGCGTCGGCAAGAACGAGCTGCACGCGGTCTATCTGGCGCAGGACGCGACGTGGCTCTATGTCGCGGTCGATGGCTACGTGGAGCCCGCCAACGCGATTGTCGGCTACGTCGACACGGATTACGGCCAGGGCACGGGCGTGAACGACTTCAAGCTGCTGACGGACCAGACCGGGTTGCTGGACAACGCGCTGTCGAACACGATGACCATCGATTCCAGCGACTTCGGCGCAGAGGTGGCCTTCGGCACCGTCGGCATGCAGTCGTGCGCCCTGCAAGCGGACGGCGCGGGCTGGCGCCGCCTGAAGCCGGTGGACAACTTGCCATGGATCGACGGACAGTTGCAGGCGACGGCGACCGGCTTCGAGGCGCGGATCGCGCTTGCCTCGCTGTATCCTGGCGGCATGCCCGCGTCGGGCGCCTCGCTGGCGGTCGTGCTGCGCATCGTCAATGCCGACGGCAGCGTGCTGAGCAACCAGGTCCTGCCGAGCCAGTGGTTCAACGACGGCACAACGGGCGTCCCGAATCCGCAACCGTTCGCCGTGCTGAGCGTCGGCAATTGCGACGACGGCAACGCGTGCACCAGCGGCGACGTCTGCAGCTTCGGCAACTGCCAAGGGCAGCCGTTCACGTGCGCGGACACCGGCAACCCGTGCACGGTGGCGCAGTGCACGCCATCGAGCGGCTGCGCGCCCGTGCCGATGACCGACGGCACGCCGTGCAACAATGCCAGCGGCTGCACGGCCTTGGACAAGTGTTTGAGCGGCAGCTGCGCCGAGGGGAAGTGCCCGTAGGCAAGCCGGTCAGCCCGCCCAGCTCCGCCGCAGCACCAGCCGCGCCAGATCCGGCTCGAAGCCCGCGTCCAGCAACGCCTTTCGGTACGGCGTGCGCAGCGCCGGCTCGCCGTTCACCGTCTCCACCGCCAGGCTGCGCAGCGGCTGGAAGGCGCGCGTTGTCAGCTCCGCCAGGGCGCGCAGGCAGCGCGGCAGGTCCGGATCGTCCGGCGGCACGCGCACGTCGAGCTGATCGCCGCCGCGCCGGCTGACCGCGACCAGCTGCGCGCCGTGGAACACCAGGTGCGTGCTCGGCAAACGCGGCGGCAGCTGGGCGCGCAGATCATCGAGGCGAATGCCGCAGCACGACGCCGGATCGATGGCGCTCATCCAGTAGACCGGCGCGGCATCCAGGCCTTTGTTCAGCCGCCGCAGCGCGGCCGGCGTGGTGAACTGCAAGCCTGGAACCCCTTGGAAGAACTGGCCGGCGAGCAGCTCCCCCGACAGCTCCATCACGCGCATGGCCGGCAGGAGGCGGCGCCACTGCAGCAGCGGCGGCTCATGGGCGAGCAGCTCGCGAAAGAGAACACCATAGCGATCGATGAGTTGGCGCACGCGCTCCTTGTCGCGCTCCGCCGCTTCGAACACGTCCGGCTCCGTCGCCGTCGGCAGGCGCCGCCACGCACCCGGCCACAGGCGGCCCGCCTGCAGGCCGCGCGACAGGCGCTGCGCCGACTTGTCCGCCGCGGCCGGCATCTCGAAGTCGAGCAGCGCCGCCTGCCGCACCGCCGCGAAGCCATCGCAGGTCACGGCGCCCTGAAACGCAAGCTGCCAGAGCTGTTGCGCCAGTTCGCGCGGTGGCAGCCGCGTGCGGCTCTGCAGGCTGGCGAAGTCGTAGCCGGCATGGGGATCCTGGAGCAAGTCCGCGGCCTTGTCGCTATCGGTCTGCGCGAACAGCGGCAGGGCGCTGCGCGGCGCCAGCGCCAGGTCGCGCGGCCCGGTCCCGTACCAGACGAGGTCCGTGGTCTGCAGCAGCGCGTCCAGCCAGGCCGTGTGGTACGGCGCCACGCGCGCCGGCAGGATGTCCGCCTCCCACGCCACCGCCGGCGCCCCCAGGCCCAGCAGCTTCTCCAGCGCCGCCTGCGTCCCTTCCGGCCCTGTCCCTCGCTCGCAAAGTCCTTGCCAATGAGCAAGAAACAGCGGCAGCTGCGCCAGAGGCAGCGCCGCGAAGCTCGGCCGCCGCGCGGCGCGCTGCATGCGCAGCAGGCGCTCGACGTTGTCGGTCCAGCACACCTGCAACGTCTCGTCGTGCAGGAGGAAGCGGTCGGCCAGCAGGTGCCCCGCCTCGCACAAGGCATCGAGGCGCGGCTGCAGCAGCGCCTCCGGCACGCCCCACAGCGTGGACAGCTGCGCCGGCGCCACCGGCCCAAGACTGCGCAACGCCTCCAGAAGCAACTCTTCCAGCGCCTGCGGCGCCCCGGCGAGCGCGGCCACGATGCGCCGGTGCTGGAACGGCGTCGTCACGCAAGGCTCCGTCGCATCCGGCAGGTGCAGGTGCAGGACGCGACCTGCCAGTTCCGCCTGCAGCGCCGGCAGTTCCACGCCGTGGTCGCGCTGCATCGCCGCCAGCAGCGCCTGCCACTCGCTCTGCCGCATCACCACGCGCGCCAGCACGACGTCGACCAGATCCGCAGCCGTTTCAGGCGCATCGCCCGGCCGCGTGCGCTGCAGCCGAGCCTCCAGGTCCGCCACGAGCTGGGGCGCAAAGCGCGGTCGCACGTCGCCTTGGCGCGCAACTTCACGAAGGATTCGCTCCGAGAGCGGCACGCCGGCCTTTGGCGAGTCATCGTCGTACATCGCCGCGTTCGTGCTCGACCAGACCAGCCCTTCGGCCAGCGGCGAGGGCTTGGGCGTGTGGGCGACGTGGATGTCGATCTCAGCCGCCACCAGCTCGTCCAGGCGCTCGCGCAGCACGTCCAACTCGAAACCGTCCTCCAGGCAGGCGCGCCAGGTCTCGGCAACGATGGGGAAATCGCCGTAGCCGGAGACCGCCTGCAGCAGCCGCTTGGCGCGCTGCCGGGTCAGCCACAGCGGCATGCGGCGCGCCATGTGCTGGCGCGGCACCAGCAGCGCGCGCCCCGCAGCTTCGCGAAAACGCGCGCCAAAATAGCCCGTCTGGCCCAGGCGCCCGCGCAGCAGCGCCTCGACGCGCTCGGACGTCACGCTCAGCAGCAGTTCGCGCACGTCGGCACCGTCGGGCGGACTCAGGCCGATGCACGTGTCCGTCGCCTGGATGCGCCACGACCGCCCGGTCTGTTCGAGCGCCGCGGCGTCGAGCGCAATGGCCCAGGGTCGCAGCGCCTTGCCGCCCCATGGCGCGTGCACGATCACCTGGCGGCCATCGACGCCGTCCGAAGCGCGCTGCGCGGGCTCCGGACAGATCTCCACGACAATCCGATGGCGATGCGGGAGCTTGCCGGTCGCCTCGCGCTGCCGGGCGAGCAGATCCTCCAGCAGCCGCGCAGCACCCGGGTCCATGCGCGCATCGGCCGCCAGCTCTGCCGCCAGCGTCGGCTGGCCCAGGCGCGGCTCGATGTGCTCGAGGAATTCCGCTTCCGCCCCAGCCAGTTCCCAGCCGCGATCCTCCTGCTCCGCGCGCCAGAACGGCGCCATCGCGGCGCGCGAGTGGCCCGGCGTGACCTCGACGTCGTCATGCGTGATGCGCTCGATGCGCCAGGTCTGCGCGCCGATGGAGAATTCGTCGCCGATGTGCCGCTCCCACACGAATTCCTCGTCCAGTTCGCCGATGCGGGCGCCAGAACCGGACACGCGAATCTTGAAGTAGCCGCGATCCGGAATGACGCCGCCCGCTTGCGCCAGCAGCAGCTTGGCGCCCGGCCGCGCCTGCAGCTGCCCCGTCGCCTCGTCCTGCCGCAGCCGCGGCGTCAATTCCGCAATGCGCGTCTCCGCATAGCGACCGCGCAGCATTGCGAGTGCCAGGTCGAACGCCCCCTGCGTCAGCGTCAGGTATGGCGAGCAAGTCTTGAGAAACGCGAACAGATCATCCGGCAGCCACGCCTCGGTCGTGCACATGGCCAGGATCACTTGCGCCAGGACGTCCAGGGGCGCCCGCACCGGCTGAATCGCCTCGCCGCTGCCCTTCACCACCAGCGGCGCCAGCACTGCGCAAGCCAGCGCATCGCGCGTGTGGCTCGGCACGAGCACGCCACGGCTCACGGCACCGACCTGATGCCCCGCGCGGCCGATGCGCTGGATCGCCGCCGACAGGGAGCGCGGTGCGCCCAGCAGCACGACCTCGTCGACGCTGCCGATGTCGATGCCCAGCTCCAGCGAACCCGTCGCGCACAACGCCTTGAGTTCACCCGCTTTCAGCCGCCGCTCGACGTCCTGCCGCAGCTCCTTGGCCAGCGAACCGTGGTGCGCGTAGGCGATGGGCTCCGGCTCCGTCTCGTTGATCATGCGCGCCAACTTCTCGACAAGACGGCGGTTGTTGGCAAAGACCAGCGTCGAGCGGTTGGCGTGGATGCGGCCTTTGAGCCAACCCACCATAGCGTGCCACCAGCTGTCCGGCACGCCTGGATCGAGCACTTGACCGGCCACCGGGTCGATCACGTGGACATCCAGGATCTTGTGCGACGGCGGCGCGACGATGCGCACGGGCCGCAGCCCGCCGACGAACTGCGCCACGACGTCCAGCGGCCGCACCGTCGCGGAAAGCGCAATGCGCTGAGGATCTTGCGCGATGCGCGCCAGCCTCTCGACCGCCGTCATCAGGTAGGTGCCGCGGTGTGTCGCTGCAACCGCATGGATCTCGTCGAGAACCACCGTGCGCACGCTGGCCAGCGCCTTCTGGCCCGGCGCGGAGAGCAGCAGCAGGTTCAGGCTCTCCGGCGTCGTGATCAGGATTTCCGGGGGCTTGCGCAGCATCCGCGCGCGCTCGGCCGCCGGCGTGTCGCCCGTGCGCAGCTGCACGCGAACGTCGGGCACCTGCAGGCCGGCCGCTGCGAAGCGCTCGCGCA
>CAIXAA010000903.1 GCA_903917305.1 uncultured Myxococcales bacterium
CGCGACCTGCTGCTGCGCGACCCGCCGGATGACGGCGAGCGGGATGCGCTCGAAGGGCTCGGGCCGCTGCCGCGCGTGGCGAAAGTGCACACGGTGATGACGCCGATGCACCGCGAACCGCCGCCCGAGGCGCCGGCCAAGCCGCCGGTCAAGCCCGCGGTGGAGCTGCGCTGCGTGCCGTTCGTGCCGGCGCCGCCCAAGGCGCAGATGCGGACGATGAGCGATCTGGGGACCAGCGGCCCGGGCACCGGCATCGCCCGGGCAGGAACCGTCAAGAAATAGCTGGCTTCCAAGCAGACCCGGGCGCTACTGCCGCGCTGCAAGCCTCTCCGCGGTCGGGTGGAAAGCGCGCGCGGCCGTGACTGCGGCAAGGACCGCCAAAGCGCCCAGAATCAACAGCATACGCTGCGGCCAGACGAGCGGCGCCGGCAAGTCGGTCAGCGTCAGCGCCGCGACCTCCCCCGGCTTCAACGCCTGGGCCAGCGCCGCGCCGACGACGCGCTGGGTGCCTTCCTCCATGCGAATCGGCCGCGATGGCCGGTCCAGGGCCACCTGCGCGCGCACGGGCGGCGCAGCGATGACGTAGACAGTCAGCAGCGTCCGCCCCGCCCGCCCCTGCAGCGCCAACCCGAGCTGAGACGCCTTGAAAGGAATGGTGTATTGCGCGCGCACGACCGCCGGTGTGCCCGCCTCGAGCACACCGCGCACCTGCAGACCGCCGTCGCGCCGCTGCGCAGTGAGCGCACCCTCGGCTTCGACCGTGATCTGGTCCGTCACCTGCGGAATCACACCGCGATCCAGCACCGCGCCGCGCACTGCCGGCACGAGCAGAGGCAGCACGAAGACCTGGCGATCGAAGTCCAGCTTGCCCGCCCTTTCGAGGCGAAACTGCGACTCCAGCAGCACGGTCAGCGAGTCTTCGCCGACCTGCAGCTGCGCCTGCGTTTGTTGCACGAGGTCCTGGAGCGTCGGCTCCGGGTCGGCGAAAGCCGCGAATGGTGTGCACATGCCGCAGAGTAGCAGCCACGCAGCGCAGAGGCGGGTCATGCCGTGCCTCCGCGTTCCTGGGCATCGAGGGCCTCGAGGACGGCGATCACCTCGCGCTCGCAGCGGTTGCGCAGCTGGTGGTAGTCCGCGGCGTCGATCTTGCCGGTCTCGAAATCGAACTGGATCTCCTGCAGGTGGCTCAGCAGGCGGCGGCGCTCGTCGCGCAGATCATGGACCGCCGGATCGGGAGCCTCCGGCAGCAAACCCGCGTGGTTGCCCAGCAGGGCGAGCCAACGCGTCGCGTGGTAGAGGGCCAGGGTCAACAGCACGGCGAGCAGCCCGAGAGACAGGGCGGCGATGACCGCGTTCACCGCTTGGCCCCACGCCAGAGCCGGCTGACCCAGGAAGTACCTGAAGTCTTGGGCAGATCCACGCCAGCGAGCGCCGCGCTGAGTTGACGCGCCAGCTCGATCGCCGTCTCGAAGCGCTTGTCGGCGCTGCGCTCCATGCCGCGGTGCAGCACCTGCTGGACGGCGAAGGGCAGATCGGGCCGCAGCGAGGACAGCGGCTTGCAAGGAATGGTGCCGTTGCCGCGCAGGTAGTCCAGCAGAGGCTGGGCGCGCTGCACGTCGATGGACAGGGCGCGCACGCCGGTCAGCAGCTCGTAGGCGATGGCCGCCAGGGCGTATTGGTCCGAGCGCCCATCGACCAGCCCGCCGGTGGCCTGCTCCGGGCTCATGTAGGCCGGCGTGCCGACCGGCCGGTCGAGATCGAAGCCGACGCGGTGGCGGTCCATGCGCCCGCTGATCTGCGTGGCGGTGCCGAAGTCGTAGACCTGGATGCGCATCGTCCCGAACACCGTCTCGCTGAC
>CAIXAA010000904.1 GCA_903917305.1 uncultured Myxococcales bacterium
CTCTTGGGGCGGCGGCGGCATCCCGGCCGAAGCCGTCGCTCTTGAGGATCGCTGCCGCAGCCCAAGCCGGCTCCAGCCGCGCCTCACCCCAGCGGCCGCAGCCTGTACCGCCCAAACGCCACGAACGCCGCCACCAGCCCACCGCCGAGCACCCAGACCATGGGGTTGGTCGCGGTCAGCTCGAGCGAGTACTGCGCATACAGCACGGCGAGGGCCAGGCTCTCCAGCGCGAGCGCCGCCGCGGCGTGCGCGGTCAGCACCGGCATCCGCTTGGTGGCGGCCGGCACGACCAGCAGGACCGCGCACAGCACCTCGAACACGCCGACTGCGCCCCATCCGCCGCGCGGCAGCGCGCCCATCGCCGGCACCTTGGCAATCTGGTCGAACTGGAACAGCTTGTAGGCCCCGCCCGCGAAGGTCTGCAGGGCGAGCGCGACTTGGAGGATCCAGAGCAGAACGTTCATCGGTGCAGGCTCCCCGGCCCTGCGCGGGCGCGGTCGGAGGGTAATGGAGGCGTCGGCGGGCGTCCAGGTCGCAAACGCACCGTCCCGGCGCGCAAATTCAACGCCAGCAGCAGCACCTGCGTGCGCACGGCGACCAACCTGCCTTGGATGAGCGGCGTCGTGTGCGGCAAACGAGCCGGCGGTCGTAGCCGGCTGCACCTGCCAACCATCGGCCAATCCTGGTGTTTCCCGACATCGCGCACCCCCCTTGTGCGCCCCCGCCGAGCCTCGCACACTGCCACCTTCCGTGCCCGCGCCAGCGGCACCAGGAGGCGCCCATGCTTGGCCAGATGTCCCACCAGCCGCTGCTGATTTCGCACCAGCTCCGCTTCGCCGACCGCTTCCACCACGACGTCGAAGTCATCTCGCGCACGGTGGAGGGGCCCATCGACCGGTCGTCGTGGGGCAGCGTGGCCCGCCGCGCGCGCAAGCTGGCGAATGCGCTGGTGGCTTTGGGCGTCAAGCCGGGCGACCGCGTCGCGACGCTGGCGTGGAACACGCACCGCCACCTGGAGCTGTACTTCGCGGTCTCCGGCCTGGGCGCCGTGCTGCACACCGTCAATCCACGGCTGCCGCTGGACCAGTTGCGCTACATCGTTGATCACGCAGAAGATTCCGTGCTGCTGTTCGACAACACCTTCGTCAAGCTGGCGCAGTTCATCGCGTCGCAAGGCCTGCCGGTGCGCCACTACATCGCGATGACCGACGCGGCGAACCTGCCGGCGGACACGCAGCTGCCGGGACTGACCGACTACGAGTCGTTCATCGCGCCGCACGGCGCGACCTTCGAATGGCCGGATTTTGACGAGAATACAGCAAGTTCGCTGTGCTACACGTCCGGCACGGCGGGCAATCCCAAGGGCGTGCTGTACTCGCACCGCTCGACGGTGCTGCACTCCTACGCGGCGGCCATGGTGGATTCGTTGGGGATTTGCTCCGCGGACGTGACGCTGCCGGTGGTGCCGATGTTCCACGTCAACGCGTGGGGCGTGCCGTACGCGGCGGCGATGGTCGGTTCCAAGCTCGTGCTGCCGGGTCCGGGGCTGGACGGCAAGAACCTGCTGGAGCTGATCGAAGGCGAGGGCGTGACCAGCCTGCTGGGCGTGCCAACCGTGTGGATGGGCCTGCTGACGCACATGAAATCAGTCGGTTATACGATGACGAAGGTGCGCAAGGTCACGATCGGCGGCGCGGCGTGTCCGCCCAGCATGATCGAGGCGTTCGAGCAGCAGCACGGCGCCCGCGTCATCCACGCGTGGGGCATGACGGAGACCAGCCCGATTGGCACGGTCAACGCAATGCTGCCGAAACACGAGCAGTTGGACGACGCCGGCCGGCTCGCGGTCAAGAGCAAGCAGGGGCGGCCGATCTATGGCGTGGATCTGCGGCTGGTGGACGACGACCACAACATCGTGCCGCATGACGGCGAATCCTCAGGGCATTTGCAGATTCGCGGTCCGTGGGTGGCCAGCAGCTACTTCCGCCGCGACCGCGATGAAGCGCACGACGGCGAGTGGTTCTACACGGGCGATATCGCGACGATCGACGCGGACAGCTACATGCAGATCACCGATCGCAGCAAGGACGTGATCAAGTCGGGCGGCGAGTGGATCTCCTCGATTGATCTGGAGAATGCCGCGATGGGGCACCCGAAGGTCGCGCAGGCGGCGGCGATCGGCGTGGCGCACCCGAAGTGGCAGGAACGGCCGCTGCTCATCGTCGTCAAGCAGCCGGGGTCAGAGGTTTCCGCAGAAGAGATCCAGGCTTACCTGGCGACCAAGCTGGCGAAGTGGTGGCTGCCGGACGCGGTGGAGTTCATCGAGGCGCTGCCCCTGGGCGCGACGGGCAAGGTGCTCAAGCGGCAGCTGCGCGAACGCTTCGCCGGGTACAAGCTTCCGGAGCATTCATGAGCAGTTGCAGGTACCTGTCCGTCCTCCTGGTGGCCTGTTTCGCGGCGGCTGCGTGCGGCAGCGACAAGCCGGATCCTGGCACCCTGACGGTCCTGGTGCGCGCCGCGGATCGCCCGCTCATCGAGCCGATCGTGGCGAAGTTGCCGCCCAAGCTGGTGATTCTCACGACGGTCGCCGATCCCGTGGGCGCGCTGCCGGACCAGCCCGGCGCCGCCATCGCGCTGACGACGCGCGCCGATTGCAGCGAGTGCTACCGCATGGACCGCGACGACCGGCACGTGACCGTCAAAGGCGGGGCGAAGCTCGGCTTGCAGTACGGTCTGGCCAATGCCTTGGAGGCCTTCGGCTTTCGCTTCAACCATCCGCGCCACGCGTTTGCGCCGGCCAGGATCGCGCTCGACACAAGTGCGGGATTTGCCAAGGAACACGCGCCGCAGGTCGACCAGCGCCGCGGCCTGCACCTGCACACGCTGCACCCGATCGAGTCGATGTTCGACTTCTGGGAGCCGGGCGCGGACCACCTCCAGGGCGCGCTGGACGTCCTCGACTTCACGGTGGCAAACCGCGGAAATTACGTGCAATGGTGCGCGCTGAACGACATCATCACGCCGACTGGCAGCGATGCCGCCTGGCAGGAGCACACGCGATCGATCACCAAGGCGGCGCACGACCGCGGCATGCATGTGGGCATCGCGATTCAGCTTTTTGGCAGCAGCAACCTGCAGAAGGCCTTCGATCTGACGGACAGCGACCAGCTGGACGCGGCGGAGATGGCCAAGCGCCTGCATTTGCTTCTGGACGGCAACGGCTTCGACACGGTCAACATCAGCTTCGGGGAGTTCACGGGCGCGGACCCGGCGCTCTTCGTCGCGTCGCTGGATCAGGCCTACGCAGCCATCCAGGCGGTGCAGCCCGGCATCGAGGTCGTGGCCACCATCCACGTGGGCAACTACCCGAACTTGCAGGTGACCTACCAGGGCAAGACGCAGCTCTACTACTTCCTCGTGCAGTACGCGA
Organism: uncultured Myxococcales bacterium; assembly: GCA_903917305.1. Classification (GTDB taxonomy): domain Bacteria; phylum Myxococcota_A; class UBA9042; order UBA9042; family UBA9042; genus CAIXAA01. The sequence goes on from CAIXAA010000904.1 coordinate 3,431, forward strand.
ACCCGGCGATCGTGCCGTGGATCCACACGGTGATGTACTACGACCTGTTTGAAGACGCGGGGTTGGCCTACCTGCACGAGAACTTCAACGAGCACAAGCAGTTCCTGGTCGATCGGATGCAAGCGGGCAAGAAGGTTGGCTATTTCCCAGAGACGGCCTACTGGATCACCTTCGACTGCACCGTGCCGATGTTCCTGCCGCTCTATGTCCGCAGCCGCTGGACGGATCTCGACGGGCTGAGCAAGCTGGGGCATCTCGCGGATCACGTTTTGTTTTCATCCGGTTGGGAGTGGGGATACTGGCTGAACGACGTGACTTCGCTGCGCATGGGCTACGAGCGGCCGGCGACGTGGGGCGACGCGGTGCGGCAGGTGTTCGCGGCGTGGGGAGAAAAGGGCAAGAAGGTTGGTGAGTTGGTGATCCAGCTCGGGGACGCGCAGCACGATGCGCTCATCGGTCAGCGGCTGGCGCCGTTCCTGGCTGGGCGCGACGTGCTGCTGGATCTTGGCGACAAGATGGGGAAAATCGCCGCGCCAACCCGCCCGGCCCTGGACGGCATTGCCAAGCTGTCCGACGCGCAGCGCGCCGATGTCGCGACCAAGGTCGCCCAGATGGCGCAGTTCTCGGATCAGCTGGCTGGAATCGCTTCGCAATTCGAGGCCATCGACGACAGCGGCGACGCCTGGCTGCAGGAGCTGCATGACGGCGTGGCCGTCACGGCGCTGCGGGCGCGCTTCGTGCACCGCCTGTGGGCGGCAGCGCTGCAGGCGGCGGCGGGGCCGGTCGACGCGACTGTGCTGAATGCCCTGCAGAATGACATCGACGCGGCCAAGACCGTCATCGAGAGGCGCCGCGGCGCGCTGTGGGATGGCAGCAGCGGCCGCCTCGAGTTGGATGGCGTGAATCCGACGGTCTATCAGTACGGCTACCTGCGCGACGCGCACAGCCTGTGCTTCTGGCGGCGGGAGCTGATCCAGCTCCGCAACTTTCTCACGCAGGCGGGCGAGGATGTGCCGAATTGCGTGCTGTGATTGCACGTAATCCATGGATTGCCAACGAGAAGCAAAAAAGTGAAGGACGTGTGAAGAAAAGTGCTTGACACGTCATGCGAGAATGGCCACGCTAGCCAGCAAGGCCGGCTGTGCGCCGACTCCATCGCTTGCACAACTGGTGCTGACACACAATTTGACCGGGCACGTCGCTACATAAGCACTGCAAGGGCCACCGAGAAGGTGGCCACCCACTTGCGCTTCTTATTTCGCCGCGCGCCCTCCCTGGACAGGCCGATTTCGCCTGTCCGCTCGGAGGCGTTCATGGCTACCCTGACTTCCACGTCCTATCGCCGCGTTCTCACTGCGCTTTCGCTGGTTGTAGCGATGGCGTCGCTGTCGACGCCGGCGTGGGCGCTTCTTGCCACCGACCGCGTCGACCTCAAGGTCCTGGTCCTGTCGGCCGACGGCACGGAGCCTTCCTTCCTCGCGTGGACCACCGCGCTGACCCGCGAAGGCGTGCCGTTCGACACCATCATCGCCAACTCCGCGGCGCCGATCACGGCAGCCACGCTGACGTCGGCGGAGAATCACGCGAACTACGAGGCCGTCGTCCTGGCGACCGGCGACCTGATCCAGTGCGGCGCGGCCGGCTGCCTGTCCGCCCTCGACACCAGCGAATGGCTGGCCCTCAACGCCTTCCAGACGCGCTTCGGCATCCGCCGCGTCACGGCGTATGCCTGGCCGAATCCGGAGTTCGGCCTCAACTACCCCTTCTCCTCGGGCGACCTGTCCGGCTCCGTCGCGACCCTCACCGCGGCCGGCGCCACCGTCTTCACCGACCTCGTCGGCCCCGTTCCCATGGACATCGGCACCTACGGCTACTACGCGGAGCCCGTCTCGGCCTCCACGTTCAAGACCCTGGTCGCTGGCCCGGTCGGCCCAGGCGGCGCGGCCTCCTCCCTTGTCGGCGTGTACAGCCGCCCCGACGGCTTTGAGGAGCTCGTCGTGACCGCCGACTCCAACGCGTACCAGATGCAGTCGCTCCTGCTCAGCCACAGCCTCATCGCCTGGGCGACGCACAACATCCGCCTTGGCTACAGCCGCACCTACCTGTCCATGCACATCGACGACATCTTCCTGCCGGACGATCGCTGGGACACGGTCGCGCACGTGACGCACGAGGACGACGGCGCGACGCTGCCGCTCATCCGCATGCTTCCCTCGGACGTCGAGCGCGCCAAGGCGTGGCAGGCGAAGACCGGTCTGCAGCTCGACTTCGTGTTCAACGGCGCCGGCAGCGTGGATGCCATCGATGCGAACGGCAGCGATGCGCTGACCACGTCGCTGCTGGCCAACAAGTCGCAGTTCTACTGGATCAACCACACCTACTCGCACCCGAACCTGGACACGCTGACCGCCGCGCAGATCGTCACGGAGATCAAGCAGAACTTCCAGTTCGCCAACAAGAACAAGATTCCCGTGAACACCACCGAGCTGGTCACCGGCGAGCACTCCGGCCTGGCCAATCCGAACATGCCGATCGCGCTGAGCCAGACGAACATCAAGTGGATCGCCGCTGACAACTCCAAGCAGCCGACCCCGTACGCGATTGGCCCGGCGACGACGATTCCGCGTTACCCCGCGAACGTGTACTACAATGTCGGCACCAAGGCGGAGCAGCTGGACGAGTACAACTGGATCTACTTCTACAACTGCACCAACACCGCCATCACGACCTGCCTGTCCGCGCCGGCGACGTGGGACCAGTACGTGGCCAGCGAGGTGGGCATCATGATCCGCCACCTGCTGAACAACGACCCGCGTCCGCACTTCTTCCATCAGTCCAACCTCTCGGAAGATGGCACGATGTACCCGGTGGTCGATGGCGTGCTGGCCCGCTATGCGCAGTACGTCAAGCTGCCCATCGTGCAGCCGGCGTACCGCGAGGCCGGCCAGATCATGCAGCGCCAGCTCGCGTGGCAGGCCAAGTCCGACAGCGTCGACGCGTACTACATGAATGGCCGCGTGTACTTGTCCAGCCCGATCGCGGTGCAGATTCCGGTCACCGGCTACAAGGGCGGCACGCTGTACGGTGCGGAGCGCTCCGGCTGGGTGAGCCTCGCCGCCGGCGGCATCAAGTCGGTTGTCGACGTCACGCTGTTCTGATAGCAGGGCGCCCTCCGCCATGTCGCGAGTGCGGGCGGACTGCCGCGTAGGAAGTGTGGGCCATGTCTGAACCGCGCCGACCCACCGATGACGAGGCCATGCCGCAAGGACGGCGCGCTCGCACGGGAGACAGCGACGGCTTCTCGGTAGAGCCCACGGACGCCAAGACCTCCGAAGTCCCCACCATCGTTCGCAGACGTGGCAGCGGCGCTTTCGGAAGCGGCGTGAGCCGGGCCAGCAGCGACGGCTTCGCCCCGGTGCGCCCCGCCAGTCCATCCGGCGGGTTCGTGGCCGACGCCGGCGACGGGCCCAGCTACACGTTCGATGCGCGCACGGGCCCCGGCTTCACGGGCGCGGGCCGCGCGGGTGGCGTGCAAGTGAGCCCGGAGATCCAGGCCGCCGAGCAGGACCTCCTGCGCAACCTCGGGCATCGCTTCGTGACTTCCGAGCCGATCGCGGCGGCGCTGACGCACCCGTCCTGGCGCAACGAGAGGCCGCAGGTCACGGCGGACAATCAACGCTTGGAGTTTCTAGGCGATCTCGTCGTTGGCCTCGCGGTGGGCGACATCCTGCTGCAGCGGCTGCCGGAGGCGGCGGAGGGCGAGCTGTCCGTGCTGAAGTCGCAGCTGGTGCGCGAAAGTGCGCTGGCGACGCTGGCGGAGCGGCTGGGCGTCGGCCCGGCGCTGCGGCTGGGTCGCGGCGAGGAGCAGGGCGGCGGCCGGCAGCGGCCGGCGGTGCTGGCCGATGCGATGGAGGCCATCCTGGGCGCGGTGTTCCTGGACGCCGGCTACGACCAGGTGCGGGCGCTCGTGGAGCGCCTGGTGGAGGAGCCGCTCGAGGCCCTGCTGGCGTCCACGCGGCAGGCGGGCGGCGCGCCGACGGCGCTGCACGCCAGGACGCACAACTACAAGACTGCACTGCAGGAATGGCTGGCCCGCGCCAAGGCCGACGCGCCGGTGTACGCGCTGCTGTGCGAGCTGGGCCCGCCCGAGTCGCGCCGGTTTCGCGTGCAGGTCGAGACCTGCATGGCGGGCATGGTGCACCGCGCCCGCGGTGAGGCGACGACGATCAAGGGCGCGGAAAATGCTGCGGCGGAGCGGCTTTACCGGGCGCTGACGACCGGTACGTAGTCACAGGCTCTGCAGCAGCTGCCGCAGCCCCGCTTCGAGGGGCACGTAGCCCTGGACGCCCAGATCCTCGCGCAAACGCTGCGGATTCACGGACGACAGCCTCACTTCGCCATCGCGCGGCGGGGCATGGATGACCTCGAGCGGGCGGCCCACGGCGCGACCGAGCGCCTCGATCAGCTCCAGCAGCGTCACGCTGTGCCCGGTGGCCACGTTCACGACGCCGGTCGCAGCGCCTGACAAAGCCGCGGCATTGGCCCTGGCGACATCGATAACGGAAATGAAGTCGCGGGTTTGCAGGCCATCGCCAAAGACGGTCAGGCCGCCGCCGGCGCTGACGCGCTCGCAGAACTTGCTGATGACGCCGGAGTAGGGCGAGCGTGGATCCTGGCGCGGGCCGTAGACGTTGAAGTAGCGCAGGCCGCAGCAGGACATGCCGTACAACTCGCTGAACAGTTGCGCGTATTGGTCGTCGATGAGCTTCTCGAGCGCGTACGGCGACAGGGCCGTCGGCGTGGAGGTCTCGGTCAGCGGCAGCTCGCTCGGCGCGCCATAGACGGCCGCGCTGGACGCGTAGACAAAACGCTGCACTTTCGCGCGCCTGGCCGCATCGAGCACGGTCACGAAACCGGCGACGTTGACGGACGAGGAGAACGCCGGCTGTTCGATGGACGTCGGCACGAACACCTGCGCCGCCAGATGCAGCACGTGGGTGATGCCGTGCATGGCCTGCCCGATGGCAGCTTCGTCGCGAATGTCGGCTTGCGTGAACTCCAACATCGCGTGCGGCAACAGGTTCTCGCGCTTGCCGGAGTACAGGTTGTCGACGACGCGGACGCGGTGGCCTTGGAGCAGCAGCAGGTCGACGCTGTTCGAGCCGATGAAGCCGGCGCCGCCGGTGACCAGGATGTGCATGGTGCGCGGGACTCCTTGCGCGCCGCAAGAGCCGAGCGCGCCGCAAAAGCGTGCGCCGTTGTACCACAATCTTGCGCGCCGGCCATTGGGCCACCGCGCTGGAGTTGCCCCGGCGATGCCTGCTATGCTCGCGCCGTTCCAAGCCCTTGTGCGCGAGGCGGTGGCCGTGACGAACCTCTCCAGCCGTGGCGCGATCCTCGTGGGCCTTGCCGCGCTCGCCGCCGTGCTGCTGCTCATCGTGGCGCAGGAACCACCGGTGCGCGCGCCGGAGCCGCGCAAAGCCAAGCCAGCAACGCCAGTTGCCGGTGCCGATGCCGCGCGGCAGGGCGCGCCGCAGCCTCTGCCGGCCGCCGTGACGGCCGTGGATGCCACACCGGCCAGGCCGCTGGCGTCGATCGCCCATGTGCAGCTGCTGCCAGGCGAAACGCCGGCGGAGGTGACGCTGGCGGACGTGCTGGCGGCGCCCGGGGAGCTGCGCGGGCGCTTGTTCTCCTGCCGCAATGCTTTGGATTCCTTGCCGATCGAGTGGCAGCCCGCCCTGCCGGGCGTCGAGGCCAAGGATCCGGTGGCGCGCCAGCTCAGCCAGATCAGTCAGGACTTCGCGCACTTCCGCTTGTCGCTGGCTTGCCGCACGGCCGACCTGCACACGGTTCCCGTGCAAGTCTACTTCGACGCCGCCACGCTGCCGGCGCTGCCCGCCATCGGCCGCGACACCGAAGTGACGCTGCAGCTGCTCGGCACCGGGCCGGCGGGGGACCTGCTGGCGCGCTACATCCACGTCTCGCAGCATCCACGCACCGCATCGCCTTTGTCCAAGGATCTTCCGGATCTGCTGGGCGCGCTGCTCACGCCCGCCGACGTCGCGAACCGGCGCCTTGCGTGCGTCAGCATGGGCCCGGCGCAGCTGCTGTCCGCGGCTCGCCTCGATCCGGAGAGCCTTGCGCGCCTCGGCCCGCTGCCGGCGCACACCTACGCGAGCCTGGCCTGCATGGACCAGCGCGGTGTGGAAGTTCCTATTCTGGCTGCATTTTCACCTGAGCGCGCCATCGACGCGCTCGGCATTGCCAGCGGCACGCAGTTGAACCTGCGTTTGAAGGGCGCGGCGAACAACCGGCTGCTGGCGATTCATGAAGCGATCGCGCAAGGTGCCGTGCCGGTCGCGGCGGACGACCTGCGCCGCGTGCTGCTGCAACCCGCCGCGAACGCGGGCCAACTGCGGACCTGCACCAGCCAGGGGCTGCCGATGCCGCAAGCCCTGGAGCCTGGGGACCCGGTCCAGGACGCGCACGGCAAGTTCGCGAACCGCAAGGCGTGGCTGGTCTGCGCGCAGGCGTCCGGGCCGCCGGTGCACGTCAGCCTGCTGTTCCGTGAGGGCAGCCAGGAGCAGCTCCTGGCCCTCGCTCGCGGTACTTCCGTGGAAGTTCAGGTGCTTGGCGCAGCCGGCGACCGTGTGCTCGCCGTGTTCGAGCGCGTGCTCGCCCACCCGAGCGAGCCGGGCGAGACGGCCGCGGACCTGCGTCGTTTCGTCTTGCTGGACGCGCAGTTGCGCGGCACGAGCCTGCGCTGCAAGCTGGCGCGCGACCCGGAGACCGCCGGCATGCCGGGCGAGACGCGGCCCGCTGCGAAGCTCTTTGCCAGCAAGATGGCGGACCAGCCGTCGCTGCTCGACTGCTGGGCAACGAGAACCCTTTGACTATGGAACGTCGCGCGCGTATCGCTATTGAGAGGGCAA
>CAIXAA010000905.1 GCA_903917305.1 uncultured Myxococcales bacterium
GGAACCGGAACCGGAACCGGAACCGGAACCGGAATCGGAACCGAAACCGGAACCGGAACCGGACACGCAACGTGCGAAAGCACTTGGCGTAGCGGACCCGAAGGCGTCCGCCCACCGGAACCCGAACCGGCCCCCGAACCCGCAGCCCCTTCCCGCTCCGCCCCACTCCTGGCACCATCGCGGCCTCACCGAGGCCCCCCGCATGCACCCCCTCAACCTCGCTCCCCACCTGCCGCCCACGCTGACCGCGCCGCTGGCCCTGCGCCTGGACGCCGCGCGCGCGCAGCGCGTGGCCCCGCTGCTGGCCGAGCATCCGGAGATCCGCCACCTCGTGCGCGACGCCCTGCACACCCTGCAAAACCAACCGGATTCTGACGCGGAGCGCACGGTCGAGCGCTACGCCGCGGCCCTCCTGCTGACCCTGCGCCGCCACGATGGGCAGTCGTGGCCGGTGCGCTTGGACCGGCTGGTGGCGAGCGACATCGGCGAGCTCATGGACCGCCCGTGGACGTCCGCGCAGGTCAAGCAGCGCGAGATGCAGGCGCTGGACCGCCTCAACCGCCTCATGGGCAGCTACACGTCCTGGTCGCGGCTGGTGCGCGGCATCGTGGGCGACGGGCCGGCGCATGTCGTGGATCTCGCGGCGGGCTCGGGCGGCTTCCTGCGCCACGTCGCGCGGCACGAACGGCCCTTGCACCTGCGGATGACGTCCACGGACCTGGAGCCGATCTACGTGCAGCAGGGCAAGCAGCTCGCGCAGGACCTGCCGGTGCAGTTCGCGGTGCAGGACGCGCTGCGGCTCACCGGTCTGGACGACGTCGACCTGTTCGTGTGCACCCAGTCGACGCACCACCTCGCGCCGGGGATGCTGGTGCGGCTGATTGCCGAGGCCGTGCGTGTCGCGAAAAAGGGCCTGCTGGTCGTGGACTTGCTGCGCAGCGGCGGCAACGTGGCCGGCGCGCTGCTGGCGACGACCCTGACGCAACCGTACCTGCCGCTCGTGGTCGATGGGATGCAGTCGATCCGCCGCGCGTACCTCCCGTCGGAGCTGCGCCTGCTCGCCACCCTGGCCGGCGCGAAGCACATCGAAACGCGCACGATTTCGCCCGCCTTCGCGGTCCTGCACGCCCGCAGCTAGGAGCTTCATGCCGCGCCTGCGCCCCAGCGACCTCGCCTACTGGTTGCTCGCCATCGTCAGCATCGCCGTCATCCCCCTCGGCCCGTTCGCCGGCCTCGCCGTGTTGCGCATGGCGCCCACCGTCCTCCTCGCCGCCATCGCCTTGCCGCGCACGCGCAGCCGCTTCGGCACCACCATCGGCTGGGGCTTGTTCTTCGGCGCCTGCGGCGACTGGTTCCTGAGCACCTTCGATCCCGACCTGGCCGGGTTCGGCGTCATCGCCTTCCTGATCGGCCACATCTGCTACATGACCGGCCTGCGCCGCGCCGGCTGGCAGGCCACCAGCGCCCGCCGCGCCATCGTCGTTGGCCTGCTGAGCTTCGGCGTCGCCTACGCCGGCTACATCGCGTGGGTGAACCCGATGCAGCCCGTCAGCCACATCCTGTGGTTCCACCTGCATCCCGCGCCGCTGATGCTGCCCGTCGCGCCGGCTTTGCTGACGTACACGCCAGTGCTGATTGGCATGGCCAGCGTCGCCGTGCTGCGCCGCGGTTCGCGCCTGCTGGCGGCGGGGGCGCTGGTGTTCGTGGCCAGCGACGCGATGATTCCGCTGAACCAGTTCCTGCTGCCGCGCGCGCCCGGCGCGGTGTGCGCGTCGAACTGGCTGATGGTGGCCGGCTTCGTGACGTACTACGGCGCGCAGTACTGGATAGCCAGGGGCGCAATGGCGGAGGCTTCGGACAATCTGGTAGCTTGAGCGCGCTGTCGTCGCGACGCTTGCTGGGGGATCCATGACATCGAAGCTGCTGCTGGTGCTTTCGTTCGTGCTGCTGGGGCTGGGGCTGGCGCTGCCGGCGCTGGCCAGTTGCGTCAATCCGTTCACGTGCATGTGCGGCGTGGCCGGTCACGTCGTGATCCAGGCCAAGGTCGTCGACGACACTGTCGGCCACGGCGTCGTGGAGGTCGAAGCCATCGACAATCCGCAAGGAGCCGCCCTGGACCTCGCTGTGGGGGCGACGGCTAGCGCGGTCCTCGACGGCAACTTCGCAGGCGCCGTGTACAAGGTCGGCGACCACTTTCTGGGCACCAGCCAGGCGCCGCTGCCCGTGTTCCCGGTCATTCGCATCGACGCTGACGGTCACGTCACTTGCTCTTCCAAGCCGACATTCAGGCCCACCGTCGCGCAAGCGCGCGCCATCATGTCCAGCCCGGATTGTGCCGCGGCGATGAATGCGGCGGGCTTCGGAGCGCCGACCTGCAACGACGTCGTGGTGATGAACAATCCGACGTGCGCAGCTGCGCCTGTCGGTCGCAGCAGGCTCGTGCTCGGCCTGCTGCTCGCTGCTTGCGTCGTGGTCGGGTGGCGGCGCCGGGCCGCGTCAGCGCGAACTACTTGAAGATAAAGAACCGCTCGTTGTCGCGCAGCATCCCCAGCTCGGTCCGGATGGCCTGAATCCGCACATCCGACCGCGAGTCAAACGCGTCCAGCCGCGACTGCAGCTGCTCGCCGCGCCCTTGCTGTTCGAGCAGTTGCTCGTGGAGCCGCACCAGCTCGCTGCGCCGGTCGTTCACCGTGCCCTGGGCCGTCCACGCGCGCAGGAGGCCCGCCGCGCTGACCACC
>CAIXAA010000906.1 GCA_903917305.1 uncultured Myxococcales bacterium
CGCCGGGCGTGGCGGACGGTCTGTTGACGCCGATGCTGCCTGCGCTTTTTGCGCGCCATCCGCGGCTGCGGCTGGAGATCGATGCCTCGACGCGCTACGTGGACCTGCACCGCCGCGAAGCCGACCTCGCGCTGCGCACGCAGCGCCCGGAGCACGGCGACCTGCTGGCCCTGCGCCTGTTCGAGGTGCGGCTTGCGGTGATGGGCGCGGCGGAGCGCTTCGCCGGTGCGCCGCCGCTGGCGCTGTCCGCGCTGCGGTGGATCACTTGGGATCATGATCTCGCGCACTTGCCGGAGGCGCGCTGGGTGGAGGCGCACGCGCCCGCGGAGGCGATCGTGGTGCGCACCAGCGCGATGACCGTGCAGTTTGCCGCGGCGCGTGCCGGCGTGGGCGTGCTGCTCTGCACGGAGGCGCACGGCCGGCAGGTGGGCCTGGTGCACGTGCCGCTCAACAAAGAAGAGCAGTCTCAGGTGGATGCACTGCCGCCGGGTGCGCTGTGGTTGGTGTGTCACCGCAGCGTGCGCGAGGTGCCGCGCGTCAAGGCGGTGTGGGACTTCCTGCGCCAGTCGGTGGCGGAGCTGCAGCAGGCCGGGACGCTGTAGGCGCAAGGGCCCGCGGCGCCTCGACATCGGCCGTCGTCTCGGGCTGGGCGCGGAGGACGGGCGCCGCTATTGCGCTGCCGGCGTCCACACCGGCGAACCCTTGGACGTCACCTGGCTCGTCCAAGCCTGCTCGACCAGCGCGACCACCGGCGCCGGCATCGGCACGTACTGCAGCTCCTCCGCGGCCTTGCCGCCCTGACGGTAGGCGTAGTCGAAGAACTTGAGCATCGCCGCGGCCTTGGCAGCATCCGGCTGGTCCTTGTAGAGCAGGATGAACGACGCACCGGCAATCGGCCACGCCTCGGCGCCGGGCGCGTCGGTCAGCACGACGCCCATGCCCGGCGTGTTCGCCCAATCCGCGGCAGCCGCAGCCGCTTGCACGCTGGCCATGGTCGGCGCCACCGCCTTGCCGGCCGAGTTCTTCATCTGGGCAATCGCGAGCTTGTTCTGCGTGGCATAGGCCAGCTCCACATACCCGATCGAGCCATCGAGCCGCTGGATGTACGCCGCGACGCCTTCGTTGCCCTTGCCGCCCACGCCGACCGGCCAGGCGACCGTCTTGTCGTTGCCGACCTTCTCCTTCCATTCCGGGGAGATCTTCGAGAGGTAGTGCGTGAAGATCCACGTCGTCCCCGAGCCGTCGGCGCGGTACACCGGCGTCACCGCCGTCGCTGGCAGCTTGAGACCCGGGTTGAGCGCCGCGATCTTGGCGTCATTCCACGTCTTGATCGTGCCCAGGTAGAGGCCGGCCAGCGTCGGACCATCGAGCGTCAGCGTCCCCGTCACGCCTTCCAAGCGCACGGCCGGCACGACCGCGCCCATCACCATCGGAAACTGCGTCAGGCCGGCGGCCGCGAGTTCGTCCGCCTTCATGGGCGCATCGGAAGCGCCGAAGTCCACGGTTTTCGCCTTGATCTGCTTGATGCCGCCGCCCGAGCCGATGGACTGGTAGTTCAGCTCCAGCCCGGTCGTCTCGTGGTAGCTGTGCGCCCAGCGCGCGTAGATCGGGTACGGAAATGTCGCGCCGGCACCGAGCAAGGTCTTGACCTCAGGCGGCTTTGCCGCAGCGACGGCTTCGGGGGCAGGTGCAGCGGCAGTGGCGGGAGAAGGCGCAGCGGCAGGCGCGGCCACGGGCTTGGGCCTGCAGCTGGCCAGCGCGGCAACAAGAACGACCAGCGTGGCGGTCCGGCGAACCATGGAAGAGGCAAACATCGAAGCAACTCCTTGTGAATGTTCAGGCAACCTAGGAAACATCTTCGTCATCCGGCGCTTCGGCGAAGCGGTAGCCAACGCCGCGCACGGTCTGGATCCAAGCGCCAGCCGCGCCGCACTTGTCGCGCATGCGCTTGACGTGGGCGTCGACCGTGCGGTCGGTGATGTCGCCGCCCCCTTGCGCCCACACGCCGTCCAGCAACTGCTGGCGCGACTGCACCCTGCCGCGACGCGACATCAAGAACGCCAGCAATTTCAGCTCAATCGTCGTCAGCGGCAGCGGAACATCGTCCAGCCAGGCGGTGTGGGACGGCACGTCGACGCGGAAGGGGCCGGCGACCTGCATGCCTTCCGGCTCCTTGACGGCCTCGAC
>CAIXAA010000907.1 GCA_903917305.1 uncultured Myxococcales bacterium
GGCGCTCATGCGTCCCAGCGTCGTCAGGCTCGGGCTGATGGTGGCGCCCTGGCGCACGTCCTGCAGGGCTTCGCCCGTGTTGCGCCACGCACCGGTACGCGCGCCGGGAATCGGCCGGAAGAACGCGAGTTCCGCCAGACCCATCTGCCGCTGCACGGACTCCGGCTTGGTCGCCGCGGCGATCTCTGCGGTCAGCGGCACGTCGTCCGCGAACTGGATCGTGTGCTTCAAGCGGTAATACAGGTAGATGCGGTCGAACAGGTTGAGCACCGCCGACTGGAAGCGCGAGCGCTTCTTGGCGTCGATCGGCCGCGCCAGGTCCGCCTGCTTCTGGATCTCGTCGATGTGCGGCCCCATCACCTGGAACGAGAAGTAGTGGTCGGTCGACTGCTTGATGCCCATCAGGCTGAGCACGTCGGGATCGTTGATGTTGAAGATCGGCTGTTCGTCGGCCACGCTCGGGCGGAACATCACGTCGAGCAGCCATTCATCCGCGCTCACCGTGCGATCGCTGAAGCGAAAGCTCTGCTGGCTGCGGATCATCAACAGGGAGTTGCGCGCGATGGAGTCGATCGGCTTGACGCGGCCGCCTTCCAGCACCGGCAGCTTGCCGAACGCGTCGATGTCGAAGCCGCGCACCTGTGAGGGCGTGAACAGGCCGCTCAGCGCGCCGCCGAGGGCGATCAGCGCGGCGAACCACGGAATCAGGCGTTGGTAGTTCATGCGGCCTCCGGCGCCTTGCGACGCTTCTTCTGGCTACGGCCCAACACGATGGCGAAGTGGATGAGCAGACCCAGCGTCACCAGCGCGCACGAGATGTACGGCAGCAGCCAGCCGGGATTCTGCACCACCTGCAGGATGCTCAAGGTATCGTTTTTGCCGAAGCTCGCCTGGTAGAACGTCTTTCCCTGGTAGCGCAGCGGCTGGTTCATGAAGATCAGCGCGTCGCGCTGCTCGCCCGTCGTCTTGTTGTCCAGGTGCACAAGGCTGGAGAAGTTCTTCGGAATATCCGTGCCGGGATAGACGTCGTGGCTGAACTTCTTGAGCGTCATCGCGTAGTCCAGGTACTCGCGCCGCGGCCGCAGCTGCAGCACGTACGTGTGGCCCTCGTGGATGAACTGCTGCGGCGCACCGAGGATCGGCGAGACCAGCCAGGTGCCATAGCTCTTGGCGCCCGCGACCGGCTCGACGAACGCGGCGGGCGAGTTCGTGGCCTCATCGGAGGTCACCGCCGCCTTCTCCTTGACCGCGACACTCGGACCGATGCCCGCCGTGGCGATCGACGGCGGCGCGCCATCTCCCCGGTTGCCCATCTCGGCGTTCTGGTAGAAGCCGTGCATCTTGATGGTGAACGGCGTGCCGGTCACCGGGATCGACGCGCCGCTCCGCAGCAGCGCTTGCGGCACGCTGTAGACGTCGTCGAACTTCGCGTCCGTCGTGTCGAGGACGGCCAGCTCGACCTCCTTGGGGCGCTCGATGTACGTGACGGTTTCGCCTTGCTCGATCGCCATCTGCGCGTCGACCTGGAACATGGCCGAGACGAACTCGCCGGCCACCAGCAGGATGAGGCCCGCGTGGGTGATCCAGAGGCCCGACTTGCTCCAGGACAGCGTCAGCCGGCGGAACTGGGCGGTGATGAGGTTGATCCCCAGCACGAGGCCGACGGTCGTGCCGCCCGGGAACACGGGAAACGAATAGGCGAAGCCCGGCGGATGCCACCAGACGATGAAGGAGCGCATGAAGTGGTTCACGGCGCCGTTGGTGCCCATGTCGACCTGCGCCAGCGTGCAGGCAACGACCAGCGCCATCATCATCGCAAGGAGGACGATGGCGAGCTTGAGCGAAGTCAGGACATTCCAGAAGCTGGCGACTTTGGAGTTAGTCAAAGTGAATCGTCTCCAGGAGGTGGACGAAATCGGCCTGGGCGGCCGCGACAGGTGCGGCATCGCCGACCATCTTGATGAACCAGGTGCTGCCATCGGCAGCGAGCAAGAGACCCGCGATCATGCGGCTGTTCGCCGTGCCGTCGCCGACGATGTCGTAGACCGAGACCTGTCCGGCCTTGGTCTGGATCTGCTTGCGGAACGTGGCCATGCCGGCCTCGTCGACCGGCGGCAGGCCGAGCTGGCTGCGCCAGCGGTTGACGTTGGCCAGCTCCCCGCCGGCCGTGCCGGGCAGCACGACGACCGAGATCTCGAGCTTGCCAGTTGCAGGTGCTTTGATCGTGGCGAAGCGCATGCCGCCGCCTTCTTCCTGCGTCCAGCCCGTCGGCAGCGTCCATTTCAGCGAAGCGCGCGCATCCGGCTTGGGCGGCGGCGGCACGGCATCGCCGGGCATGTTGCCCATGCCGGGCCGCGCCATCGGCGCTGCGCCGCCAGCGCCACCCATCGGATTGGCTGGTGCTTCCGCGGACTTGGGTACGCGCGAATGGGTCACGACTTCCTGCTTGCAGGCCGTCACGCCGAGCAGCGACAGGAGCGCCGCAGCGGTCCAAGTCGGCAAGTGCAGCCTGGCCGGTGCGTGGCGGGTGGAGCAGGGCATTGTCTGAGGCATCTTGCATCCTTGCGCGCTGGAGCGCGTCCTGATCGGGCTCGCGCAAACGCGCAAGCCTGCGAAAGCGGCAAGAGGCTACATCGTTCGCGCCGCGCCTCCAAGCACTGCAAGTGTTTTCAGCCATGCATTCGCCGCAAAAGGCTGTGTAAGAATGCGCTTAGAACGCTCCGCCCGCCGTCACTGCCAAGTTCGAACTCACGGCGCCGTAGCCGCCGGGAACCATGCCGCGCTGGTAGCGCACTGCGGCGCGAAAGCCCGTCGGCGGCTGCCAGGCCAGACCGCCGCCGAACTGCGCGGCATCCTCGCCCCAGACGCTCACCGCGTAGCCACCGAGCGCGTCGACGCTCAGCCAACGCCAGAGGGGCAGCTGGGCGCCGAGCGTGAGGACGTGGATCTGGTTGCGCACGATGAGGCTGGCCAGATAGTGGTCCGGGAACGGGGACTTGCCTCCGACCGGTTCGTGTTCGAGGATTTGCACATGCTGCGCCGAGTAGGTCACCGACAGGTGCGGCTTGGCATACCAGGACACGTAGCGCAGCGAGGCCAACCCCAGGAGATCACTGACTGGTCCCGTGTCGTTGGGGTTTGTCCAGCGCTCCAAGTGGATGCCGATCTGGCCAGTGATGTCGCCGTGCAGCGTACGACCGAGGTCGCTCCACGAGCGGAGCGTGCGCGTTGCGCCGACGGCGTCGCGCCAGCCGTAATAACCAAGGAAACCAGCTAGATCCTTGAACAACTCGTGCCAGGTGGCCGTTAGCCGCGTGCCGCCCCAAGGATCCCACAGCCCGCCTTCGGCCACGACGCCGACTTGCGAAAAGTCGCTCTTCGCCTTCAGCGCAAGCCAGGACCCGGATTGGAAGTCCTGACGCAGGCCTGCTGTGAAAACCATGTCCAGGCCCGAATCGTGCGGAAACGACGGATACAAGAACCGGTCGATTTCATGGCTCAATGTCAGGCGCAGGCCCGGCAGCAGGAACGCGTGCCCGGTCGTGCGCACGCCATCGCGCCCGACGCCGCCGTCGATGCGGTCGTGCAGGTAGGTCGTCTCGACGCGCGGCGCATGCTCGCTGCCGCGCGCAGGCAAATCGCCGCGGCCTTCCAGCCCTTGCAGCCGCGCCGCCTTGTCCAGATCCGCACTCGCCAGCCGCCAACGCCCGAGGCGCGTCTCGACCACGCTCCGCACCGCCAGCAACTCGACATTGTTGGGTTTGTCCTGCGCCAGTTGCGCCAGCAGCTCGCTCGCCTCCCACGCATCGCCCATCGTCCAGAGCAGCTCAGCCTTGAGGCGCAGCAGACGGTCCCTGGCAGACGGCGGCGCCGTCGCCGTCGCCGTCGGCGTCGCGGTCTGCGGCAGCTCGGGATTCGCCTGTACGTCCGAGAGGTTCGCGGTGAGCGTCAGCACGACCTTGCCGTCACGGCCGGTCACGGCCGCCCGCGTGCCCGGCGTCAGCTGGAGAACCATGGAATCGTAGCCAAAAGACGCACTGTTCACCCATGTCGCGATGCGCGGGGCCAGCGTGCGGAACACGTCGTAGTCCACCGGCTGGTCGAAGCGAAGGACGAGTTCCTCAGCAGTTTGCTTGACTTCGCACCGAGTCGGCTGCGGCCAGGCAAGCTCGACCTCCACCGTCCCCGGATCGCGCGGAAGGTCGAGGTTGGTCGCGATCATCTGAGCGAAAGCAGGCGTTGCCAGCAGGCCCGACAGCACGCCGATCAAACCCAGGCGCCAAAGCCACTTACGGAGCATGCCCACCCTCCTGCTTCTGGCACCTTGCGGGCGGATCCACCGCGGCGCGCGCCTTGTCCAGCTCGCCCGCCGCCATCAGCGTCGCCACCAGGTCGGCGCGCAGCGCATCGTCGCATTCCCGAGCCGCCAACGCCCTTTGCAGCGGCACCGCCGCCTCGGCCGGCCGCCCCAACCGCGCCAGCAGCCGCCCGCTCTCCAGATCGCGCTCGCCGTCCGGCAGCGTCTCGCTCGCCAGCAGCCGCAGGGAGATCTCCAGCTGCTGCTTGCCCTCCGCCTGCCGCGAGGCGTCCGCCAGCAGGATGTCGCCGAAAGCCGCGCGATCACGCCAGGATGTCGCCTGCTGACTTTGCTGCGCCAGGGCGAAGTAGGCCTGCCAATACCGCTCTTTGTGCGTCGTCTGCGCCAGGTAGTGCACGGCTGCGACGTTCTGCGGCGCCAGCTCCACCAGCCGCGTGTAAGCCTGCTCCGCCGCGCGTTTTTGACCGTGCGCTGCACATTGCTCGGCCAGCCGCGTCACCGTCGTCCCGTCGCCCAGACTGGCCACGCGCTTCTCGGTCAGCGCAGCCAACGCCTTGAATTGCTTGTCCTGCACCAGCGCGTCGATCGCCAGCTGCAGCCTCTCGCCCTCCGGCGGCTCCGGACCCAGCACCTCCAGCACCGGTTTCGCTGCACCTACCCACAAAAGGTCACGCATCCAGAGCACTTGCGCCGCACCCGTCGCTTGCCGTGCGCGCGTCGCCAGCCACGATTCGGCCGCATGGCCCGGCCGCGGGCCCCACAGGTGCAGAAGCTGCTGCACGACGCCGCTGTCCGGCGCCTCGGTTTCCGCTACTTGCTGATAGATCCGCAGCGCATCCGAGCGGTTGCCCGCCAGCAGCAGGTTGTTCGCCGCGTCCAGCCGCTCCGGCGCCGGCCTTGCCGCATCCAGACCGCGCGCCCGCCACAGCGCCTGCACCTCGTCCGTCGCGCCCAGCCCCTTGAGCAGCTCGATCTGCCGGCCCGCCCAAGCTCCGCCTTGCGTGGCGCCCAGTTGCGCAACGTAGGGCATCGCCTCGCGCGTCGCGCCCATCTCCAGCAGCAGGTGCACCCAGCTCTGCGCCTCGGCCGCCTGCAGATCCGCCTGCGCCAGGTAGGCCAGCGCCGCCTGCTTGAGTTCCGCCTCCACCGGCGCCTTCGCGCGCCACGCCGCAAGCAACAGCTGGCGGTACATCGGCTTTTCCGCTGCCAGCAGCGGCTGCGGCAGCGCCCGCAGCGTCTCGAGTGCCGGCAGTGGCTGGCCCAGCTCCATTTGCGCTTGCGCCAGCGCCAGTTGCACCGCGCGCTGGCCCGGCTGCTGCGCCGCGAGCTGCCGGTACGCGAA
>CAIXAA010000908.1 GCA_903917305.1 uncultured Myxococcales bacterium
CGTGCCACAAGCAGACGCTCGAACAAGCCGCGGACATGTTTCGCGCCTATGTGCTGAGCAACCAGACCGTTCCCGCTTCGGGCCACGGCAACCGCCTGCATGCGCCGCGGGTCCCGATGGCGTCGTGCACCGCCTGCCATGGCCACAAGGTCGGCAACTTGCCCACCATCGAGGGCTCCGCCGGCCACGAAATGCACCTGCGCCAGACCGGCGTGACGTGCAAGTCCTGCCATGGCAAAGCGATCCACCGCTACGCCAACGCCATCGAGTTCTGCGGCGACTGCCACAAGAAGGAGACGGTGCGCATCAGCGGCATGGCGCGCCTGCACTGCAATGCGTGCCACAGCTTCCGCAAGCGATCCACGACGTTGCTTCCGTCGCAGAAGGACTGCATCGACTGCCACGCGTCGCGCGGCGTGGAGTTCAAGGACTACTCGAAAGACCACCACATGGCGAACTTCGCCTGCTCCGTGTGCCACCGCCCGCACGATTCGACGCCGCAGGGGCTGGTGGGCTGCACGACGTGCCACACGCACATGGAGCGGCGCGGCTTGCACGCCCAGGTGGGGCACGAGCGCTGCGTCGACTGCCACCGGGCGCACACGTGGAGCGTCTCCAACGCCGAATGCATGAACTGCCACGCGGACATGAAGCCGCATGGCGCGGGCGCCGCATGCCAAAGCTGCCACTCCGGCAAACAAGGAAGGGCCGAGCCATGACGCCAAGCCTGAACTGGTTCCGCCGACCCACCTTCTCCTTGCGCCGCAAGCTGATCATCCTGTTGTCGGCGATCACGTGCCTCATCCTGCTGGGCCAGACGACCTTCTGGTTGTCAAGTGAAGTCACCGACCTCGATCAACGCATCGCCTCGCACGGCACGATCCTCGCCCAGGGCATCGCCAACAGTTGCGCCGCGCTCCTCGACGGTACCGAGCCGCGCCGCTTCGACTCCCTACTGGAACGCGTGGGCCGCACGGTCGATCTCGTCGAGCTGACCGTCACGGATCGCTACGGCACGGTGCTCGCGCAGCGCCGGCCGGGCATCGCGCAGGGGACGCCGCAGCCGCGCTTTGACGTCTTCGGTGTTCCGCGCGCCAACCCGGGCATCTTCGGTCTGTTTGGCAAGAAGATCCTCTACACGGTCTCCGCGCCGGTGGTGCGCGGCACGGCGGTGGTCGGTTTTGTCGGCATGCGCTTTCGTTCCAGCGAGATCGCCGACAAGTCGACGCGGCTGATCTCCGTCGCGCTCGGCATGGCGCTGTTCTGGCTGCTGGTCGGCGCGGCGCTTGGTACCGTCTATGTCCGCAGAATCACAAAGCCGTTGGCCGTGCTGACCGAAGCCGCGCAGGCCGTGACCGCGGGGCGCCTGGCCGACGTCGTGATCCCGGAGCCGACGACCGACGACGAGGTGGGCGTGCTCGAAGCGAGCTTCGCTCATCTTGTCAAGGCTTTGCGGGCGGAGCGCGAAGAGAACGCCCAGCTGATGGAGAGCCAGCGCCAGCTCAACGCCAAGCTGCGCCAGCGCGTCGACGAGGTCACCGCGGACCTGCGCGAGACGGCGACGTACCTGCAGGCCGTCATCCGTGCGATGGAAGAGGGCGTGATTACGTGTGATCAGCACGGCGAGATCGTCGAGGCGAACCTGGGCGCGGTGCGGCACTTGACCGGGTTCACCAAGCCGGTGCCGGGCCTGCGGCTCGACGCGCTGGTGCCGGATGGCGGCGCCCTGCTGTCCACGGTGGAGGACGTGCTGCGCAGCGGCAAAGGGCGCGCGATCGAGCTGGTGCGGCCGTGCCCGGAAGGCGTGGGCATCGACCACCATCCGATCGACACTTCGGTCCTCGCTGGCAAGCGAACGCTCTTCTTCCGCGCGTATCCGCTGCAAGGCGCCAACAAGCAGCCGATCGGCGCGGTGCTGATGGTCACGGACGAGACGCACACGCGGCTGACCGAGATCCGGCTGCGGCGCCATGACCGCTTGATTTCGCTGGGAACGATCGCGGCGGGCCTGGCGCACGAGCTGGGCAACTACATGCACGCGATTCACGGCTTTGCCTCGCTGCTGCTGCGCGACACGCAGGGCGACGATCCGCGGCGCAGCGATCTCGTGGCGATCCGCGACGAAAACCAACGGGCGATTGCGCTGTTGGAGCGGTTCCTGCAGTTTGCCCGCCCGGGCCACATGCGCTTCGGGCCGGAGTCGCTCGAGGGGCTGGTCGGCGAGGCCGTGTCGATGTGCGCCTTTCGGCTGCGCACCGACGAAATCCAGCTCGATCTCGACATGGTGCAGGTGCCGACCCAGGTGCGGTGCGACGGGCGCCTGCTGGTGCAGGTGTTCATCAACCTGATCCTCAACGCCGCCGATGCGATGCACGGGCGGCCCAAGCGCGAGATGCACATCCAGGGACGGCTGGCCGACGACGGTCGCGTGGCGCTGCGCTTCGCCGACACGGGCACGGGCATCGCGCCGGAGCACCTGGAGCGCATCTTCGATCCGTTCTTCACCACCAAGATGGCGACGGGCAACGGCCTGGGGCTGTCGATCGCGCACAAGATCGTCGAGGTCCACGCGGGCTCGCTGACGGTCGAGAGCGTGCCCGGCTCCGGGACGACGTTCGTCATCGAATTGCCCGTCGACGGGCCCAAGGAGGAGGCTGCGTGAAACGTCCGAACATCCTGTTCATCGACGATCAGCAGTCGGCGCGCGACTTGTTCATGCGCTTGCTGGATCCGCACAAGTACAAGCCGATCGTCGCGCCGGGCGTGGCGGCGGCCGAGGAGTACCTGCGCCACGAGACCGCGGACTGCGTCGTGACCGACCTGCGCATGCCGGACATCGACGGCCTCGAAGGCCTGGAGCGGCTGCACGCGACCGATCCGGACCTGCCGGTGGTGCTGATCACCGCGTTCGGCACCGTCGAGACGGCGGTCGAGGCGATGAAGCGCGGCGCGTTCGACTACCTGCGCAAGCCGTTTGATCCTGACGAGTTGGAGATCGTCATCGACCGCGCGATCGCGCACCGCCAATTGCTGCGGGAGAACCAGCGGTTGCGCTCCGAGGTGGCGCGGCGTGCCGCGTCGGAGGACATCATCTGCGCGGCGCCGGCCATGGCTGCGGTGATGGATCTGGTGGCGCGCGTGGCGCCGTCGGACTTCTCGGTGCTGATGCTGGGCGAATCGGGCACCGGCAAGGACGTGTTTGCCA
>CAIXAA010000909.1 GCA_903917305.1 uncultured Myxococcales bacterium
CGCGACGCGCGCCTTAGAGCCGCTGGTCGGCCACGGCTTCATCATGCGGTGCGGGTTCTTCTGCGCGAACTTCTTCACCGAAGCCGACGCGCGGCGGTCGGAGTTGCCTTCGCGCAGCACGGGGTTCACCGCGGAGCCCAGCACCTTGGCGAAACGCACTTGCAACGCCTTGTCGTCCTCGGTCTTGGCCTCTTCCGGATAGTCGGGAATGTCGAAGCCCTTGCCCTGCAGCTCCTTGATCGCGGCCTGCAGCTGCGGCAGCGAAGCGCTCACGTTGGGCAGCTTGATGATGTTGGCCTCGGGCCTCTTGGCCAGATCGCCCAGGCGCGCCAGATAGTCCGGGATCTTCTGGTCTTCTTTGAGGCGCTCCGGGAAGTTGGCGAGGATGCGGCCGGCCAGCGAGATGTCCCAGGACTCGACATCGATGCCCGTGCCCTTGGTGAGGGCCTGGACGACCGGCAGCAGCGCGTAGGTGGCCAGCGCCGGCGCTTCGTCAATCTGGGTCCAGATGATCTTCGAGGTAGTCATGGCTTTTCCTATGGTTGGAGCGATGGGACGACGAAAGTTCGGTCGCTGCGCGCGGCCACGGGTCCGCTCCACAAGGGCACCGCGGTGCGTTCGCGCGCCCCTCATAGTCCAGAATGGCGCGCTTGCCAAACGCGGGCGCGCTCGCTTGTCGCGCCGCTTGCCCACCGCCCGCGCATCCCTGACAATCCCCAGCCCGCGCCAGCGGCGCCTGTTGTCAGGCACCAGCGGCCGAGAACTGCCTGAAGTGAATTCAGACAGTTTCAGCCGCTGCAAGTCCGCAGCCGCGGCCTTGAGGAGCGCGTGAATGCGAGCATTCGCACGCTCTCCACGGCCGCAGGGACCTGCCGATGCCCTCGCCCCGCCCATCCCGCTGGTCCCTGCGCACGTCGCTGCCGCTGCGCATCTTCCTGGCGTTCGCGGTGCTGGTGACTTGCACCGGTGCGGCGTCGTTCTACGGCATTGCGGCGGTCGGCGCCCTGCGCCACGAGCTCGGCTTCCTGCGCCAAGGCGCGCTGCCCCTGCTCGACGAGCTGCGCCAATCCGGCCTGGAATTGCGCGGTTTCGACGAGGCGCTGCAGCGCGCGGAGCCCCACGATCTCGAGTGGGTGGTGCGCTTTACGCCGACAGCGCGGCCGTTCCAGCGCGTCGATCAGATCCTGGCGCACACCCGGGCGCTGCGCGATCTGAGCCGGCCGCCGCGCCTCGGGCAGTTCCTGTCGAGCCAGCGGCTGCCGCTGCCGGTGCTCGACGCGCGTCTGGCGGCGCTGCGCAGCGCCCACGAGGCGCGCGATCGCATGGTGCAGGACCCCGTGCTGCGCGCGGCGGCGCCGGGGGTGGAGCTGACGCAGACCGACGCCGCCGCCTTCGATGTCCTGGTCGACCGCCTGCAGCGCGCGATCGCCGAGAAGCGCCTGACCGACGCCGGCCGCATCGTGGTGGAAATCCGCCGTATCATTCGGCAGGTGCATGGCGCGCTGGGCCGGGCGGAGCGCGACTTCGAGCACGTGCTGAGCGCCCGCTTCGAGGAGGCGCGCCGCAGCGAGTCGAACCTGGGCGTCATCGTGGTGACGGCGTCGCTGGTGTCGCTGGCGGTGGCGATCGTGATGCTTCTGGCGATGTTGGCGACGCTGCGACCGATGACGGCGCTGACCGAGGTGGTGCGGCGCTTCGCCTCGGGCGATCGCAAGGCGCGCGCGGCGACCGGCGGTGCCACCGAGATCGCGACGTTGGCGCTGGAGTGGAACCGCATGGCCGACGCCCTGGCGCAGCGCGAAGCGCAACTCGGGGCGCAGCGGGAGGAATTGACGCGCACGGAGCGGCTGGCGACGCTGGGCCACATGGCGGCGCGCATGGTGCACGAAGTGCGCAACCCCCTGAGTTCCATCGGCCTCAACGCGGAGCTGCTCGACGAGGAGCTGTCGCGCGGCACCGCGATGGACGCCGAGGAGGCGCGCGAGCTGCTGGCGGCGATCGGGCGCGAAATCGAGCGGTTGCGGCACATCACCGAGGTCTACCTCGATCGCGCGCGGCCGGCACCGACGCAGCAGCAGCGCATTGATCTCGGGGAGTTGGTCGAGAGCGTACACGAGTTCGTGCGCAGCGAGCTGGAGCGGCGCGGCGTGGTGGCGCTGGTCACGGTGGAGCGCGGCGTGTGGGTCGAAGCCGATTCCGGGCTGCTGCGCCAGGCCTTATGGAATTTGTTGCGCAATGCCTGGGAGGCGATGCCGCACGGCGGCCGCGTGTGGCTGGAGGTCTCGACGCGGCTGATCGACGGCGGGCGCCGCGCGGTGATCGCGGTGGAGGACACGGGGCCGGGCGTGCCGCAAGCGGAACGTGATGCGATCTTCGAGCCTTTCACGACGAGCAAGGAGCGCGGCACGGGCATCGGCCTCGCGCTGGTGCGCGAAGTCGCGGCGGCGCACGGCGGTCGCATCCAGCTGACCAGCGGTCGGCACGGTCCGGGTGCGCGCTTCGA
>CAIXAA010000910.1 GCA_903917305.1 uncultured Myxococcales bacterium
GCAGATCTTCCTGGAGAGCGGGCAGCCCCAGCGGGCGGTGCGGCTGCTGCGCGAGGCCGAGCAGCTCGGCGTGCGCGATCCCGAGGTGCACCAGTTGCTGCAGAAGCTGCAAGCCTACATGGCCAGCCCGGCCGGGCAGCCCACGCCGGTTCCGCCAAGTCCGCAATAACCACCTGGATTCTTTGCCAGGTACTGCTGGTGGTAGTCCTCGGCGAAGTAGAACGTCGGCGCCATGGCGATGTCGGTCGTGATGCGCCCGTGTCCCGCCGCAGCCAGCGCCTGCTGATACCGTTCGCGCGACGCAAGCGCCTGAGTTTGCTGATCCTCTGTGGCGCAGTACAGCACCGAGCGGTACTGCGTGCCGATGTCGCCGCCCTGGCGCATGCCTTGGGTCGGATCGTGGTTCTCCCAGAAAACTTGCAGCAATTCAGCATATGTGACGACGCTGGCATCCCACACGACCTGCACGACCTCCACGTGGGCGGTCTGGCCGGAGCAGACTTCGCGGTAGGTGGGATTCGGCGTGAAGCCGCCCTGGTAGCCCACAGCGGTCGAGAAGATGCCTTTGTGTTGCCAGAACTTGCGTTCAGCACCCCAGAAGCAGCCCAGGCCGAACCAGGCAATGGCCAGCGGCAGCGAGATGCTGGGATGCAGCGGCGCATCCAGCACGAAGTGGCGCGGCGCGATCGGCATCGGCTCAGGACGACCGGGCAGGGCGTCTTGCGGTCGCGGCAGTGTGGTCTTGCCCATGCCAACTCCTCAGCGGCGAACGAGCGCATCCAGCGCCGCACCGCGACATTGGTTCTGCAGCCGGACGCGCACCTGCGCATCCGGCTCGCGCGCCGCCCGCAGCAGCACGCCGTCCACCAGCGCGCGCAGCACCAGCGACGTGAGCTCCGGGTCCGGCGCGTGCCAGCAGTACTGCGCATGACCGCGCTCCAGCAACTGCGCCAGCCCCGCGCGGCACATGCGCTCGCAGGCTTCCAGGGGCGCGCGCACCTGCGGGTCGGCGATATCGGTCCACAGCATGGCGAACAGCAGCCAGGGCGAAGCCGGCGGCGTCGCCAGCGCAAACATCCCCGCCAGCCACTCGTTGAGCTGCCCACGCGGATCGCCCGCCGCCGTCTGGGCTTGCGCGTGCAGCTGCAGCAGCGGCGCACCGGCCTGGCGCGCCAGCTCGGTCAAAAGCCCAGTCCTATCGCCGAAGTAGTACAGCACGACGCTCTTGGCCACACCGGCGGCATCCGCCACGCGCTGCAGCGACAGCTCGCCCAGCCCCTGCGCCACGGCCGTTCGCAGCGCCGCATCGAGGAGCAGCGCCCGGCGGTCCTGACTTCGTTGCTGGCTCGGCACGTTCGGCATGGGCAGAGGCGTCGCACGCGCCGTCCTGGGTGTCAATCTACTGCTCGCAGCTGCCGCCGTGCCGCTCGTGGTAGTCCTGATGGTACGCCTCCGCCGGCCAGAACGGCCCCGCGTCCTGCACGGTCGTCGCGATGGCGCGCCCCGCAAAGCGCTTGGAGGCCTGCAGCGCCTTCAAGTACGCCTCCGCCTCCTGCCGCTGCGCCCGATCCGCGACGAAGAGCACGCTGCGGTACTGGTTGCCGATGTCCGGCCCTTGCCGATCCTGCGTCGTCGGGTCGATGTGCCCGAGCAGCCGCTCCAGAAGCTGATGATAGGACACGCGGTTCGCGTCATACTCGACCTGCACCGTCTCGGCATGTCCGGTGTCGCCGGAAGACACCTGCTCGTACTTCGGATTGCGAGTCTTTCCACCCATGTAGCCGGAGGTCGCCTCCAGCACGCCCGGTGTGCGCTGCATCAGGTCCTCGATGCCCCAGAAGCAGCCGCCCGCGAAGTAGGCGATTTCGCGGCGGACCGGCTGAGACTCCGGTGGCAGCGGCTTGCCTTCCGGGTAGAAGATGAGCGCCGCGGCGTTGAGGCAGTAGCGCTTGCCTGTCGGCCGCGGACCGTCGTCGAACACGTGGCCGAGGTGCCCGCCGGAGCGCGCGTCCAGGATCTCGGTCCGCACCATCCCGCCGCCCGTGTCGCGCCTCTCGATGATGTGAGCAGGATCAATCGGTTGCGTAAAGCTCGGCCAGCCCGTGCCGGACTCGAACTTGTCCGCCCCGCGAAACAGCGGCAGGCCGCCGAGCGCCGAGACGTAGGTGCCCTTGCCGTGCGACAGCTCCCCGCCGCAGAAAGGCGCCTCGGTGGCCGCGTGCAGCATCACGCGGCGCTGCTCCGGCGTGAGATCCCTTGCCAGCCTCGCGACTTCGTCCGGCGTGAGCGGCGTGATGTCGTAGCCGGATTCACTGATGATGCGTCGCTTCATGCCCGCTCCCTCCGCCGCCGGCGCTTGCTCGGCGCCTGGACCTCCCGGCTGCGCGCCTTGATCCGCGCGCGCAACATGCGAGCGGGCACAGGACATGCCTAGCATCATGGCAAAAACACTGATCGCCCACACCGGTGCGTTCATCGCGACCCTCCGTTGATCTGTCAGGTGGAACAACGCTGCAGCGCTGCGGACATTCCCGGATTGCCCACGACCGCGATGCGCTGCACACTGCGCCAACCAACACGATTGCGAGAGCCTACCCGTGCCTTACGATCGAATCGCCAAACTTCGCGCTTTCCTCACGGATTGCAGCCATGTGTACGGCATCGGCGACGTCGACGAGGACCTCGAAGCGGCCGATCTCACGGCCGCGACCTTGGCCACATCCACGGGCCAGATGAAGCTGGCGCACATGCGTTTTGCGCGCGATCTCGCCTGCTGGCGCTCCCTGCGGCGCTGCGTCGGCGGCGATTCCGCAGCCGTCGTGAGCCTTTGCACCGGTCCCGGCACGCCGCTGCTGGGCTGGTTCTACGACACGCCTCCGGCGTCGGAGCAACCGCTGCTGGCTTGCGACCCGCTGGATTGGCTGCCGCTGCGCGAACTGCCGAGCCTGCACGCGTTGTGGGCGGATGTCCTGGTCGGGCGCGAACACCTCGACTATCGCGGCGGCGTGCTGCTGCCCGACGCGGTGCCGCAGGGGGCCACGGTGCTGGCGTCGCTGGTCCTGCCGCTCGACATCGATCAAGAAAGCAAGATGTTGGCGTGGTTGCATGAGCAGCGCGGCCGTGGCTGCCGCATCGTGCTCGCCGGTCCGCGGCAGGACCGCGAGCCTGGGCTGTGGCAGCGCATCGGCGCCGGCCTGCGCATCGACGACCAGCCGAACCTCTTTCGCGCAAGCGGCCTTGCTGACTTCGCCAATGCCTTTCCGCAAAAGGCCGCCTGGGGCTTTCGCCGCACGCGCGACCACTTGTCGCTGTCCACCGCGCTGCTCGGCACTGCCGACGGCTGGCGCTTTCTCGACGGGAGTTCCACATGAAAAGCGAGACGTTTCCCAAGCGCATCCTGCTCCTTGGCTCGGGGGAGCTGGGCAAGGAGGTCGCCATCGCGGCCCAGCGCCTCGGTCAGCACGTGATGGCGGCGGACAGCTACGACGGCGCGCCGGCGATGCAGGTGGCGCACGAGCGCGCGGTGTTCTCGATGCTCGATCCGGACGCCTTGCGCGCCGCGGTCGAGCGCTTGAAGCCCGATGTGATCATTCCGGAAATCGAGGCAATTGCCACCCAGGTGCTGCCGGAGTTCGAGGCGCGCGGCATCCTGGTGGCGCCGACGGCGCGCGCCACGGCGATCACGATGAACCGCGAAGCCATTCGCGACCTTGCCGCGCGCGACCTCGGCCTGCGCACCGCGCCCTACCGCTATGCCAGCAGTGCCGAGGAGTTGGAAGCCGCCGCGCGCTTCCTCGGCTTTCCCTGCGTCGTCAAGCCGATCATGTCCAGCTCCGGCAAGGGGCAGAGCGTCGTGCGCGATCAGGCCGGCGTGCAAAAAGCGTGGGAGTACGCGATGCAGGGCGCCAGGGCGCAGAACCTCCGCGTCATCGTGGAAGGCTTTGTCGAGTTCGAGCTGGAGATCACGCTGCTGACGGTGCGGACGCGCGACGGCGGCGTGCGCTTCTGCGACCCGATCGGCCACCGGCAGGAGCGCGGCGACTACCAGGAGAGCTGGATGCCGGCGCACGTGCCCTTCGAAATCCTGCGTGAAGCGGAGGAGATGGCAGACAAGCTGACCCTGGAGCTGTGCCGCGGCGCGCACGGGCAGGGCGCGGGGCTCTTCGGCGTGGAGTTCTTCCTGGCCAAGGATGGTCTCGTCTTTTCAGAGCTTTCGCCGCGGCCGCACGACACGGGGCTCGTCACGCTCATCAGCCAGTCGCTCAGCGAGTTCGAGCTGCACCTGCGCGCCATTCTCGGCCTGCCGATCCCGGAGCTGCGCACGTTCGGGCCAGCGGCGAGCGCCGTGATCCTCGCGGACACGACGAGCGAAACCGTGCAGTATCGCGGTCTTGCCGAGGCGCTGGCGCAGCCGGGCACGGATCTGCGCCTGTTCGGCAAGCCGCGATCGCACAACTACCGGCGCATGGGCGTGGCGCTGGCGCTTGGAGCGAGCACGGACGAAGCGCGGGCGAAGGCGCGCCGGGCTGCATCCCTGGTGGAACTGGTTTACGGATAGCTGTGAAGGATCGTAGGCGAGCGGGGCGGTTGGCAAGGAAAGTCTTGGAGCCGGGCTGGCGCGAGGCTAGCTTGCAGGGCGCTGGGCCTTTCGGCGCCATCGAGTCTCGACCCCAGTTCGTCGCGGAGCGTGCGTGAACCCGATCGGCATCGTCTTTGATCCCGAGTGTTTGCTCCACGACACGGGGCCCGGGCACGCCGAAAGCTCGGCGCGGCTGCAATGCCTGCTCAACATGCTCGGCGCCCATGACGTCCAAGCCCTGAGCCCCACCATCCTGCACGGGCGCAGCGCCACGGAAGCGGAGGTGCTGCGCGTCCATAGCCCGGCGCATTGGAAGCGCCTCAAGGCCACGGCCGGCTACAACGTGCGCCTCGACAACGACACGGTCGCCTCGCCGCGCAGCTTCGACGCCGCCTTGCGCTCCGCCGGCTGCACGCTTGCCGCGGTCGAAGCCGTCGTCGCCGGCGAGGTGCGCAGCGCGTTTGCCTTCACGCGTCCTCCTGGCCACCATGCCGAGCCCGACAAGCCGATGGGCTTTTGCCTCTTCAACAACGTCGCCATCGCCGCCCGGCACGCGCGCGCCACGCTGGGCATGCAGCGCATCGCCATCGTCGACTTCGACGTGCACCACGGCAACGGGACGCAGAACACGTTCTACCATGACCCGTATGTGCTCTATGTCTCGACGCATCAGCGGCCTCTGTACCCCGGAACTGGCGCGGCGACGGAGCTGGGCGAAGGTCTCGGTCGCGGCCGCACCATCAACATCCCGCTGCGCGGCGGCCACGGCGACGCCGAGTTCGACGCCATCTACGGCTCGGTCGTGGCGCGCATCCTGGAGCGCTTCCGCCCGGATTTGATCATCGTCTCCGCGGGGTTCGACATCGCCGCCGAAGACCCGCTCGGCAGCATGGAAGTCAGCAGCGACGGCTTCGCGCGCATTGCGGCGCACCTCGTGGCGGCGGCGGAGATGACGTGTGGCGGGCGCATCGTGTTCGCGCTCGAGGGCGGCTACAGCCTGATGGCGTTGCAGGACGGCGTGTTTGCCTGCCTGGAGGCGATGGCGGGCGTGGTGCAGGTGGGCGAGCCGCGCGGGTCGCTGGCGACGCTGCCGCTCGGCGATGCAGTGCAATACTTGGATCTCTATCGCGAATTCTTTCCGATCTAGCGTGCGCAGGACGCTGCGTGCCCCAACTCGCAAGCGCGCCGGTAGACGCCCTGGGCCTCCTCGACGGCCTTGTCGACGCCCTAGCCCCGCTCCAGCATCGCCGCCAGACCTGCGCAGCCTGCGCCCCAGTTGAGCTGGCAGGACTGGCGGTACAAGGCCGCGGCGCGTACGTCGCTTTGCGCAATCCCTTCGCCGGCTTCGTGCAGTGCGGCGGCGTCGGCGCACGCCCGGCCATCGAGCGCCTTGCACGCCGCCTCGTAGAGCCGCGCTGCCTTGACCGCCTCGCGCACCACGGGGCCACCTGCCTCGTAGAGCCGCGCCACGGGTGCGCAGGCTGCGCCGTACTCGCCCACGCAAGCGTCGTAGAGCATGGTCGCCGCCAAGGCGAGGTCGACGGGCAGGCCATCGCTGCCGTCGTGGTATTTCTGCCCAAGCCGGCCGCAGCTCTCCGGATCGCGGCCGCCGCAGCCTTGCGCGTACAGGTCGAGGGCGCGCCTCGACTGCACCGTCACGCCGTCGCCTGTCTCGAAGCGGATGGCGAGCTGGCCGCAGACGCGCCATTGGCCGTCCGCACATTGACGTTGCATCGTCTGGAGTTCGTCGGGGACAGGTCCTGCGCCACTGCAAGCGGCCAGCGGCAGGAGGACGAGCAGGGCAAGCAGGGAGCGCAGCATGGCACGGCCCGGGAAGCCGTCCGCGACGGCAGGGGCGAGTGTGGCCGGATGCGGCGCCGTTGTCACCGGGCACGGGCCGCCACGGGCTGCTACGGCGCCTTCGCGACGACCTCGATCGGCACGTGCTGCACCGCGCCGCCCATCGACAGGTTCAGCACGGTCTGGCCCACCTTGGTCGCCGTCACGGTCACGACCATCGGCAGGATCACGGTGGCGCTCACCAGGTCGGCATCCGACGACACGGCCAGGTTGGCGCTCAAGTCGCCGTATTGCCGACCTTCCTTGTCGTAGGCGCCGACCAGGATCGTCCACTTCGCGCCCAGGGCGATCGGCCCCGGCACCAGCGGCTTGGCCGTGTTCAGGTCGTACAGCTTCAAGTCCGCCACTGCGTCATCGGCGTCGAGCGCGACC
>CAIXAA010000911.1 GCA_903917305.1 uncultured Myxococcales bacterium
GACAACGCGGCGCGGCAGCACCTGCTCGACGAGGTGGCGGAGGGCTGCCGCAAGTCGGGCGCGGCGTTCCTGGCGGATCCGAGTCCGTTGGAGTTGCTGGCGCTTTGGCGCGGGGCCTGAGCCGGCAGACGGCCCTTGTGCCTGGGCAGACGTCCTGTACGATTCCGCCCGAACCCCAGCAAAGGAGCCAACCCCATGTCCCACCCCCTCGAAACCGTGATGCGCGAGACCGACGGCTTTGTGCTCATCGGCAACTCCGCCGAAGACCGCTTCCCGGGTTTCAGCTACAACGTCTACACCAGGCTCGGCAAACGCTTCTACTGCCTGGACATGGGCAAGCTGGCCGTCTCGCGCGGCCCGACCAAGGGCGGCAAGGTCTACCACGAAGTAGCGGAACTTCCTGCGGATCACGACGACCTCGCCATCATCTGGGTCAAGCCGCACACCGCCACGCACGCCGTCGAGCTGGCGCACGAAGCCGGCTGCAAGCGCGTCTGGTTCAGCTTTGGCGCCGGCTACCCGGCCGCCGTGGTGCGCGCGCGGGAATTGGGCATGAACGTCGTCGAAATCGGACGTTGCCCCATCTACTACCTGGACGACAAGGTGCATCCGGGCTGCAAGATGCACACGGCGATGGTCAAGCTCACGGGGCTGTATGCCAAGCCGCCGCAGACCGACGCCCATGCGAAACACCGCGAGATGATGTGACGTCGCGCGCGGCGACCTCGGAACTGCGCGCCGCGCTTGCCACTGCGCACTGCGCCCCGGTACCATGCGCGGACCCTGCGGATTCCGCAGCCGCACCTCCGGAGGACCATGGCCTTGGGCCGCCACCTGGCGCTGTACCTCGCGCTCGCGCTTGCATTTGCGGCGTGCTCGACGTCGACTGAGACGGCCACCAAGCCAGACGCTGCCAAGCCGGCCGACGTGGCGGCGCTCGATGCGCCGGACGACAGCACGGCGACGGACGCTCCGGACCCGAAGTACACGGGCAAATGTGCTGCCGGCCCGACGACTTGCGATGACGGCAACCCTTGCACCGTCGATGACTGCGATCCGCTCGTCGGCTGCACCGCCACGCCGAAGGCCTGCGACGACGGCGACCCTTGCACCATCGACAGTTGCGACTTGAACAGCGGCGCATGCACGCACGCGGCGCAGGGGTGCGACGACAACAACGCGTGCACCATCGGCACTTGCACCGCAGGCGAGGGCTGCACGTTCTCCGCCCTGGATTGCGACGACGGCAACGCCTGCACCAGCGACGGCTGCACGCCCAGCGCCGGCTGCCAGATCGGCACGGTCAACTGCGACGACAACAAGACCTGCTCGGCGGACAGCTGCGACCCGGTCAGCGGCTGCCAGCACGTGATTCCGCCCGGCGCCGTGTGCTGCGAGGCCATCAGCGACTGCGACGACCAGAACGTGTGCACCGTCGAGTCTTGCGACGGCGGCATCTGCGGCCACGCGCCGGTGTTCGGCTGCTGCAAGAGCGAGGCCGACTGCAACGACCACAACCCTTGCACCGTCGACACTTGCGATGCCTCCAAGGGCGCGTGCAGCAACGTCTTCTCCATGGCCGACGGCTGCTGCACGGCGGACAGCCAGTGCAATGACAGCAATACCTGCACGCTCGACCGCTGCATCGGCAACCAGTGCGCGCACGAGACGCATTGCTGCGCGAAAACGGAGGATTGCACCGCTCCAGCCATCGCCGCTTGCGCCGAAGGCACGTGCACGCCGGCGGGCTGCGCGCTGGTGCCGGTGTCCAGCTCCGCGTGCTGCAAGCCGCAGGTCGCTGCTACGGGTTTCGAGGGCACGGGTTGGGCGGTGAGCCTGGCGCCGGCCACCAAGGGCTATTGGTCCGTGGCCGAGGTGACGGATCCCAAGGAAGGCAAGTCAGTGCTGGCCTTTGCTGCGTCGCCGATGGCAATTCTCGGCGGCGGTCCGCTGGCGGAGGCGCGCCTCGCCGAGGTCAACCTGCCCGCCGGCACCAAGGTCACCCTGCATTTCTGGTATCGTTGGCAGCCATTTAACAGCGACTTCTTGCGGTTGCGCATCTCGACTTCGCTCGGCAGCTGGACGGTCTGGCAGGCGGCGCCGATCACCGGCTGGCAGGAGGCCAGCGTCGACCTGACCGGTTTCGCCGCGCGGCCGGCGACGGTCAAGGCGCGGTTGACCTTCCAGGCCCAGACAAACTCGGCCGCGTCCGGCCCGATGGCTGTGGACGCGATCACCCTCTCCAGCACCTGCGCCGCCACCACCTGCGCCAACAACGCGGATTGCAACGACAACCTCGCCGCGACGGCCGAAGCTTGCGGCGGCGGCCTGTGCAGCTTCGCGGTCGGCCCGCTCTACTGCGAGCCCGGCGACGCGTGCAACGACGGCAACGCCTGCACCGTTGACGCCTGCCTGAACAACATGTGCACGCACAACATCAAGCCCAACTGCTGCCTCGCCTCCGCCGAGTGCGAGGACAACAACCCTTGCACGACGGACCTTTGCAACAGCAACTTGTGCGTCCACGCCAAGATGCCGGGCACCCTCTGCTGCGCCAGCGCCGCCGACTGCAATGACAGCAACGCCTGCACCGCCGACAGCTGCCCCACGGTCGGCATGCCCTGCGCGCACACCAAGACCGACGCGAATTGCTGCGTGACGGCGCAGGATTGCGGCGACGGCATCGACTGCACCATCGACTCCTGCAAGGCGAGCCAGTGCCAGCACAAGAGCGAGTGCTGCAGCAAGGACCTCGATTGCCTGGGCACGGATCTGCTTTGCATTGCCGACAGTTGCGTCAGCGGCATGTGCCAGCACAAGCCGACGGGCATGCCGGGCTGCTGCACGACCGACATGCAGAGCTTCGACTTCGAGAATGGTTTGCCGGACTTCTGGACGCTTTCGGCCGCGACTACGCCGGTCAAGTGGCAGGTCGTGACCGGCAAGAAGTTCCACAGCGGCAGCAGCGCGCTGTACTACGGCGACGTCGCCAAGGGCAACTACGACAACGGCGCGGCGAACAGCGGCACGATCACCAGCAAACCCGTGACCTTGCCGCAAGGCGAGACGCTGGAAGTCGCGTTCTGGTTGTACATGGACACCGAGCCGAGCACGAGCTACGACGCCTTCACGGTGCAAATCCAAACAAGCTTCCAATCTTACACGGTGTGGGACAAGAACACGCCCGGCTTTGGCATGCAGTCCTGGTTCCATGGCGTGGTGAACTTGAGCGCTTTCGCCGGCCAGACGGTCTCGATCGTGTTCCTGTTCAACACGGGCGACAGCATCGCCAACACGACTGAAGGCGTGTACCTGGACGATGTGGCATTGCACCGCTCCTGCGCGGCGGCGAGCTGCGGCGTCGACAGTGATTGCGACGACAAGCAGACGTTCTCGACCGACAAGTGCGTCAGCGGCCAGTGCACCTACGTCGTGATGTCAGCGGCCGCACCTACCCCTTGAACTGACCCCGGAGCGGCATGCTGCGTTACTGTCCTCGCTGCGGCACGCACACCGACGCCGCCACGTGCGAGAGCGACGGGACGCCGACGGTGCGCCATGGCGGCTCCGGCCGCGGCCAACTGGGCGCCGGCGATGTGGTCGGCGGGCGCTACCGCTTGTGCGGCGAGCTTGGCCGTGGCGGCTTCGGCGTGGTCTTCGACGCGGTGCACACGACGACGGGACACCCGGTCGCGGTCAAGATCCTGACGCCGACGATGGGCGATGACGGCCAGGAGATGGCGCGGCGCTTCTTCCACGAGGCGGCGACGACCTCGCGGCTGTCGCACCCGAACACGGTGCGCGTGTACGATTTCGGCCAGACCGATTCGGGCGACCTGTTCCTGGCGATGGAGCGGCTGAGCGGCGAGACGCTGCTGTCGCGGCTCAACGGGCTGGCGGCCAGCGAACAGATCATGTCGGAGCAGGAGACCGTCGAGACCGGCGTGGCGATCCTGCGCAGCCTGGGCGAAGCGCACGCGCTCGGCCTCGTGCACCGAGACATGAAGCCAGCGAACGTCTTCCTGCACCAGATGCCGGGCGGCGATTCGATCCTGAAAGTGTTGGACTTTGGCATCGTGAAGGACAGCCTGACGTCGATGACGCAGGCGGGCAAGGCGCTCGGCACGCCGACGCACATGAGCCCGGAGCAGGCGATGGGCAAGGCGGTCGATGGCCGCGCCGACATCTACGCGCTGGGCGTGGTGCTCTACGA
Source organism: uncultured Myxococcales bacterium (assembly GCA_903917305.1). GTDB lineage: Bacteria > Myxococcota_A > UBA9042 > UBA9042 > UBA9042 > CAIXAA01. The sequence continues at coordinate 4,214 of CAIXAA010000911.1, forward strand.
ATGCCTGACGGGAAGCCTGCCGTTCTGGGGGGATAGCCCGCTGACGGTGGTGATGAAGCACGTGACCGAGCCGGTGCCGCCGATTGCCTCGCGCGTGCCGGGGCGCGTGCGCCGGACGCTGGCGTCCGTGGTCGAGAAGGCCATGGCGAAGAAGCCGCACGATCGCTGGCAGACCGCGCTGGAGATGCGCAACGCCCTGCAGGCGGCGCTGAATGAGCCGGCGCTGCCGCCGCTGCCGCCTTCGGTGCGCGTGGTGGGCGCGGTGCCGGTGGAGGATCGCGAGGAGAGGCTGGAGCCGACGCCGATCATCGCGCCGGTGGCGCCGCTGCGGCACTTTCCGGGGCTGGACGGGCCGGTGGCGCTTCCGGATCCGGCGGCGGTTCCGCATCGGGTTCCGGCTGCGGATTGGCCCCCGGCGCCTGAACCGCTGCCATTTTCAGCAGATACGCCGCTAGCGGACAGCGAGTCGTTCTCCGCCTGGCAGGTCTGGAGCGAGGAGGACGCGGCGCCCGCTCCGCACATGACATCCGGCTCCGTGCACGAGATGACGCCCGCGCCGCCGTTTGCCATCCATCGGCCGCTGGTGCCGCAGCAGCCGGAGCAAGGGCCGCGCTGGGAGCCGCCGGCACCGCGCGTGATTCCGCCGTCTTCAGGTGCCTTCGAGCCGCGCCCGGTGGTTGTCGGCAAGCCGGACGCGATGTCCGAGCACCTGCTGCAGACGCTCCAGCAGATGACGCGCGCCATGCCGGTGCGGCCGCAGCAGGCGACCGCGGTGTCGCAAGCGACGGCGATGTGGCTGGCGGAGGATGGCCGGCGCGCGCTGTACGGCGACCAGAACGGCGCGGTGCGCATGGTCGATCTGGCCGGCCTGGGCGAGCAGCCCGTGTCGCTGCCGGACATGCCGCATCAAACGGAAGTGGGCCACCACGCCACGCTGATTGTCGCGGTGGCGGGTTCTCCCGATGGCCGCCTGGCGGCGAGCGCGTCGGTCGATGGCGTCGTGCGCGTCTGGGATCCGGCGGGCGGCCAGATGCTCGCGGAAGCGCCGCTGCAATCGCCCGTGACCTGCATGGCGGCGGCGAGCGACGGCAAGCTGCTGGTCGTGGGCTGCGAGGATGGCTCGGCGTGGCTGCTGGAGTTTCCGCAGCTGACCGTGCGCCGCACGCTGCACGGACACCGCGATCCCCTGACGGCAGTCGCCGCGGCAGGCTCGCGCCGGCTGGTGGCGACGGCCAGCGAGCAAGGCACGATTCGCACGTGGGATCCGGTCGGAGGCGGCGCGCGCCTGACCTTCCGCGGCCACGAAGGCGCGGTCGGCGCGGTCGCGGTGGCGCACAACGGCCAATGGCTTGCTTCCGGCGGTTGGGACGGGCAGCTGCTGCTGTGGTCGGCGCGCACCGGCGAACTCGTGCGCAAGATTCCGGCACATGCTGATGTGATTGCCGGCCTTTGCATCGACCGCGACGGCAAGGTGGCCGTGACCGCGTCGGACGACCGCAAGGCGCGCGTGTGGAACCTGGAGACCGGCGAGCTGCTCGCGGAACGCCAGGACTTCCGGGCAGGTGCGCGCTTCGCCCGGCTGCTCGCGGACGGCAGCACGGCAGTGGCAGGCAGCTGGGACGGGACGTTCCGGCGCCTGTCGTGGTAGCGCCCAGAGGTTGTGAACGAATTCACGACCGATCAGTCGCCTTCACGCCGGCGGTGGTTCGGGGAGAGCACGCTGACGCCGGGCGCGCGCGGCGGCACGGGTCGTGAGGCGCATGGCGTCGTCGGTCGACTGCTCGACGAGGTAGGGCGGACGGCCCTGGACCTTCTCGAACACGCGGCCAATGTAGACGCCGATCATGCCAATCAGTAGGAAATTCATCGAGAACAGCGCGGTGATCAGACCGACCAGCGACACCCAGCCCTGCACCGGCTTGCCTGTCATCTTGGTCCACAGCGCGTAGGCGAACTCCATCGCGGCCAGCGCCGCGGTGAACACGCCCAGGCCGATGCCGGCGCGCAGCGGCGCCGAGGAGAACGCCGTGATGCCGGTGACCCCGAGGCGCATCATGCGGCCCAGCGAGTAGCTCGACCGGCCGGAGTGCCGCTGCGCCACCGAATACGGCACGCGCGCCGCATGGTAGCCCGCCCAGCGCACCAGGCCGCGCATGAACAGGTGCGTGCGGTCGACCTGGCGCAGCCGGTCCAGCACTTCGGCGTCGAGCAGGCGGAAATCCGAGTCGCCCGCCTCCATGCGCACGCCCGTCAGCGCGGAGAACAGCCGGTAGAACTGGTTGGATGTCCAGACCTTCCACCACGGCAGCTGGCCAGCCGGCAGCCGCTCGGTCATCACGACGTTCGCGCCGTCCTGCCAGTGGCGCAGCAGCTCCGGCAGCAGCTCCGGCGGGTGCTGCAGATCGGCGTCCATGGAGATGATGGCCTCGCCGCGCGCCACGTCCAGACCGGCCAACAGCGCGTATTGGTGACCAAAATTGCGCGCCAGCGACAGCCCGATCACCCGCGGATCCTGGCGCGCGAGGTCCTGGATGCGCTCGAACGTGTCATCCGCGCTGCCGTCGTCGATGAGGATCAGCTCCCACTGCCAGCTGCTGGCCAGCACGTCCGCGATCCTGCGGTACAGCACGGCCACGTTGCCCGCCTCGTTGAAGGCCGGAACGACAATGGAAACGGTCGGCCGCGCGTCCGGCATGTCGAGGCGCTGGTCGCTCAAGGGGCACTCCGTGGGCAAGCAAGACCGCGTACGGAAACGGAGCGGCGAGTCTGCCTGCCGCGCCGGACACCGTCAATTGTGCTTGGTTGCTCCAGACTGCGCGCAGGATCACCCTGCCGGCGGCCGGCGCTACAGGTCGAGGTTGCGCACGTTCAGCGCGTTCGCCGTGATGAAGTCGCGCCGCGGCTCGACCGCATCGCCCATCAGCACCGAGAAGATGCTGTCGGCCTGCACCGCGTCCTCGACACGCACCTTCAAGATCACGCGCTTGGTCGGATCCATCGACGTCTCCCAGAGCTGCTCCGGGTTCATCTCGCCCAGACCCTTGAAGCGGTTGAGCTGCACGCCCTTGCCGCCGAACTCCAGGATCTTGTCCAGGATCTCCTCAAAGTCGTCGATCTCCAGCTGCGTCTCGCCCTTGGACACCGTGAACGGCCCGTCGCCCAGCACCGCGAGGACCTCCGCCTGCCGCGCCTGCAGCAGCTTGTAGTCCGAGCCGCCGAGCATGCGCCCGCCAATCACCGTCGTGCGCGTCACGCCGCTCTGCCGCGTCTTGACCTCGATGGCCGTCGCGATGTGGTGGCCGTCCTGCTCATGCGCTGCCAGGACCTGCATGCGCGGCATGCCCATCGACGGGAAATGCACGTGCAGCCACTCGCCGACCACCTGCATCGACTCCTGCAGCGCGTCGGGATCCTCGAGCAGCTCCGGCGTCAGGTGCGCCGCCTTGACGAAGCCCGCCACGACGCGCTCGTCGGTCGCGCCGCGCAGGCGCTTGCACAAGCGCACGAGAACACTACGGAACTCCACGATCTTGCGCACCAGCTTCTGCAGCTCCGCACCGCTGACCTGGCCGCCGTGACCGCGCACCGTCACGTCCTCCGTGCCGGCCTGGATCAGGTACGCGTCCTTGGCCGTATCATCCAGCAAGTACTGCTCTTTCTTGCCACGCTTGGCGCGATAGAGCGGCGGTTGCGCAATGTACAGGTAGCCGCGCTCGATGATCTCCGGGAACTGGCGGTAGAAGAACGTCAGCAGCAAGGTGCGGATGTGCAGGCCGTCGACGTCCGCGTCCGTCATGATGATGATGCGGTGGTAACGCAACTTGTCGATATTGTAGCTGTCCGGCCCGATGCCCGTGCCCATCGCCGTGATCAGCACCACGATTTCCGTGCTGGAGAGCATCCGGTCGTAGCGGGCGCGCTCCACGTTCAGGATCTTGCCGCGCAGCGGCAGGATCGCCTGGTAGGCGCGCTCGCGGCCGTTCTTCGCCGAACCGCCCGCCGACTCGCCTTCCACCACGAACATCTCGCATTTCGCGGGGTCACGCTCCTGGCAATCCGCCAGCTTGCCCGGCAGGGAGCTGCTCTCCAGCGCGCCCTTGCGCCGCACCATGTCGCGTGCCTTGCGCGCCGCCTCGCGCGCCCGCGCCGCGTCCACCGCCTTGCCGATGATGCGCTTGGCCTCGTTCGGGTGTTCGTCCAGGAACTCCATCAGCTTTTCCGCCGTGACCTGCTGCACGATCGGCATCACTTCGGAGCTGACCAGCTTGTCCTTGGTCTGGCTGGAGAACTTCGGATCCGGCAGCTTGACCGAGATGACGACGACCAGGCCCTCGCGGATGTCCTCGCCCGACATGGGCTCCTTCATCTTCTTGAGCCAGCCTTCCTTCTCGCAGTAGTCGTTGACCACGCGCGTCATGGCCTGGCGAAAGCCGGTCAGGTGCGTGCCGCCGTCGCGGTTGCGGATATTGTTGGTGAAACAGACGGCCTGCTCGGTGTAGCTGTCGTTCCACTGCAAGGCCAGTTCGACCTCGAACATGCGCTCCGGATCCAACGCGCGGCGGCCGATGATGTAGATCGGCTCCTCGTGCATCACCGTCTTGTTCTTGTTCATGAACTGCACGAAAGAGCTGATGCCTCCCGCGAAGTTGAACACGGCCTCGCGATCCTCGCGCTCGTCGCGGATGGTGATGGCCAGGCCGCGGTTGAGGTACGCCATCTCGCGAAAGCGCGCCGTGAGCTGGTCGAAGGAGAAGTCGGTCTTGGAGAACACCTCGGGATCCGGCTTGAAATGCACGAGCGTGCCGTTGCCCGCCGCTTCGCCGATGCGCTCGATGGCGCCGACCGTCGCGCCGCGCACGAACTTGAGCTGCCACTTCACGCCTTCGCGGTCGATGGTGAGCGTCAACCACTCCGACAGCGCATTGACCACGGACACGCCCACGCCGTGCAAGCCGCCGGAAACCTTGTAGC
>CAIXAA010000912.1 GCA_903917305.1 uncultured Myxococcales bacterium
CGAGTCGATCGCCGGCATGACCGACTACTACCGGGTGCGTGTCGGTGACTACAGGATCGTCTACGAGGTCCAGGACGCAGTCCTCATCGTGACCGTGACGCGCGTGCGGCATCGGCGTGAAGTGTATCGGAACCTATAGCGAAGGGCCGCTACCTGTCGGCCCCGCCGCCGCGCTCCGCCCGCTCCAGCCCCTCCAGCACCAGCACCCGCAGCACGTCGCTCCGCGTCATGCGCATGCCGGGCCGCTCCGCGCGCCAGCGTTCGGCCAGACGGTCGATCCGCTCCAGAAGCTCCGCGGGCAACCTGATCGCCGTCTGCTTGTCGTTCTCTGCCATGGCTTCCGCCTCCATCCCTTCGATCTGCGCCGCCCAGCCGGCGCGGTTGTCTGCCCCGGGCTCGCCGCGCAGGTGCGGGTGCTCCGCCAGGAGCCGCTGCAGCTCGGCCCGCGCCGCCCGCACCCTTTCCAGGTCGATTGCTCCGCCCTTGGCCCGCGTCACGCCGCCACCATGCGCGCGATCTGCGTCAGGCCGATCGCCTTGCCGGCGCGCGACCGCACGCCGAGCCGGTCCAGTTCCGCGGCCACGGCGCGCAGTGACAGGCCCGCGGCGCGGAGGTCGCGCACCTGCGTCAGCACCGCTTGCTCGCCAGCGTCCTGCGCCAGCGTCACGCCGTCCGCGGCCAGCGTGAAACCGTAGGGCGCCTGCCCGCCGGTGTACTCGCCCGACGCCGCCTTGTGCGCCATCGCCGCCGCCGTGCGCTCGCCGGTCGCCTCGCGCTCCCACTGCGCGACCGTCGTCAACAGATTCAGGACCATGCGGCCCGCCGCGGTGCGGGTGTCGATCTGATCGCCAACCGACAACAGCGACGCTGTCTTGCCGGCGCCGAAGTAACGATCCACGAGGTCGCCAAGGTCGCGGACGGAGCGGGTCAGGCGGTCCAGCTTGACCACGAGGAGCGCATCGGCCTTCTTTGTGCGCAGCAGCGTCAGCGCCGCTTGCAGGCCGGGGCGGTCCAGCGTCGACGCCGACAGGCCCGCGTCCACTTCGATCGCCACGAGGTCGAGGTCGTAGAGGGCCGCGTAGCTTTCGAGCTTGGCGCGCTGTGCCTCAAGCGAGACGCCATGCTCCGCCTGCTTGTCGGTCGAGACGCGGATGTAGGCGACGGTGCGGGTGCGGCTTGTCTGTTCGGCGGTGCGGCTCATGTGGTCTGCCCTCCCAGGCAAGGCCAGTATGTGCCCCATTGCATCCCATTGTCAAGCGTCGATCTGGGATGCTTGGGTCGGCCGAGCGGCAGCGCCGGTGACAACCGAAAAGCCACCGCAAGCAGTGCACCGGCCTGCTTCGTGTGCAGCGGCGCCACCGCCGCTTGCAGGCCGGGCGATCCGGCGGCCCCTTTGGGCAGCCCCGGCTCCGGCGTCAGCGCTTCGCATACGAGTGGTCAGACGACCACACCATCATGGTCAACAGGTCGCGGCGGTGCGAAGCACCGTAAGCAAGAACGAAGGCGCCGCCGCGCCCTCGTTCCTGACCGCTACCCATGGCATTGCTTGCGGTATTCGCAGCTCTTGCACGCACACCCTGGCGACGGCCAGAACACGCCGGCCGGGATCCGTGCTGAGATCGGGCGCTTCGTGCGTCAACTGCGGCTTTGGCCGGACCGCGACGCATCCCAGAGTCAAGCGATGTTGTACACAGTGGGGTCCGGCTGTGTACAGCGCGACGGGCAGACGGCGCGCGTCACGACCGCGCCAGCCACCGCCCGTCGATCTCAACCGCCCCGCCAACGCTGGCCACTGCCCGCAACAACGTCTCGACGTGTGCCGCCTGCGCCCCCTCAAAGCGTGCCGCGACATCGTCTGCCGCCACCGGCGTCTTGTACTGTCCCAACACCGCATCCAACGCCGCGAATCGCTCGCCGTGCTTGGTCGGCCAAGGCAGCTTCTTGAGCACGATTGGATCGTCGCTCGCCGTCTCCACCGCCGATCCGAGGTCAAGGACTTGCTCCTGGGCCTTGCCCTTCCGCGCCGGATCTTGGAACTCCGGACGCAGCCACCGCACGACGCCGCGCCGCTCCTCGTCCGCGCGCTCGGCGTTGAGGTCCACAAGCTTCTGCAGGAGATCCTCATCCGAGAGGTTCGTCGGCCAGCCGTAGGCGTCGAACACGGCAGCGTCGAGTTCGTCGTGCAGTTGCTTGAGGATGGAGCACAGGCCTTGGTCGTGGATGATCTTGTCCTTGGCGGTCAGGTCGCCGGAGCGGAGCTTTTGCAGGACGTTGTACATGCCGGTCAAGCTGAGATCCCGGTGCTGGGCCTGTCGCGCTTTGCGGTGCGCGTCCAAACGCTCGGCAATGTCGCGGATGTGGGCTTGCTGTTCGTGGCTGGTGTCGGGGAAGGGGAACGGCAAGAAGCATGTACCGTTGGTCCAGGTCGGACGGTCTTCGAGCGTCCCGCCGGCTGC
>CAIXAA010000913.1 GCA_903917305.1 uncultured Myxococcales bacterium
CGGAAATCAAGATGGAGTCTTCGTAGTTGTAGCCGCCCCACGGCATGAACGCGACGACGATGTTGCGCCCAAGGGCCAGCTCGCCGCGGTCCGTCGCCGGACCGTCCGCGATCACGTCGCCTTCGTTGATGTGGTCGCCGCGCCGCACGATCGGCCGCTGGTTGACGCACGTGCTCTGGTTGGAGCGCGTGTACTTCACCAGCTTGTAGATGTCGGTCGACGCCGACGGATCGTCCGGCTCGACATCGCGCTTGACCACGATACGCGTCGAGTCGACGTTCACGATCGTGCCGTTGTGCTTGGCCACCACCGTCACGCCGGAGTCCGCCGCGACCGTGCGCTCGAGCGCCGTGCCAATGAGCGGCGACGACGTGCGCAGCAGCGGCACCGCCTGGCGCTGCATGTTCGAGCCCATCAGTGCGCGGTTCGCGTCGTCGTTCTCGAGGAACGGGATCAGCGAGGCCGCGACCGACACCAGCTGGTTCGGGCTGACGTCCATCAGCTCGACTTCCTTGGGGGAAACCTGCTTGAACTCGCCGGAGGAGCGCGCGTCGATGTAATCGCCGAGCAGGTGCCCGTCCGCGCCCAACTTGGCGTTGGCCTGGCAGATGACGTGCTCTTCTTCCTCGAGCGCCGAGTAGTACTCGTAGTTCTCCTGCGGAATGCCGCCCGACACCTCGCGGTACGGCGTCTCGATGAAGCCGTACTCGTTGACGCGGGCATAGGTCGCCAGCGACGCAATCAGACCGATGTTCGGACCTTCCGGCGTCTCGATCGGGCAGATGCGGCCGTAGTGCGTCGGGTGCACGTCGCGCACCTCGAAGCCGGCGCGATCGCGCGTCAAGCCGCCCGGGCCCAAGGCCGAAAGACGACGCTTGTGCGTGACTTCCGACAGCGGGTTGGTCTGGTCCATGAACTGCGACAGCTGGCTCGAACCGAAGTACTCGCGGACGACCGCGGACATCGGCTTGGCGTTGATCAGCTCGTGCGGCATCGAGGTCTCGATGTCCTGCGCGATGCTCATCTTCTCCTTGATCGCCCGCTCCATGCGCACGAGACCGACGCGGCACTGGTTCTCCATCAGCTCGCCGACCGCCCGCACACGCCGGTTGCCGAGGTGGTCGATGTCGTCGATGTTGTAGCCCGGACGGCCGTTCTTGAGCGCCAGCAAGTACTGGATCGTGCGCAGGATGTCCGCGCGCGTCAGCGTGAAGCACGGCGCCACCGGGGCCAGACCCAGGCGGTTGCGCAGCTCCTCATTGCCATCGACGCGGATCTGCACCTGGCGGTTGCCGCGCACCGGCATGATGAGGACCGTGCGCTGCTCCGACACGGCCGCCGTCAGCAGGCCCGTCGAGAGACGGACTTCCGGGGCGAACACGCCGCTCGGCAGATCGAGGCGCTGGCGCAGCACGTCGTGGGCCTCGATGGCCAGCTCGCTGCCCTTGTGCAGCGGCTTGACGAGCAGCTCGCCGTTGGCGTCGATCTCGGCCGAGACCAGACCGCTGTCCTTCCAAGCCGCCTGCAGGGCCGCCGCCAGTTCGGTCGGCAACGCCTGCGCCGGATTGGCGAACGCCTTCTGCTCGACCTTCCAGCTCAGGCGCTGTTCGCTGCCATCGGCGGCGCGCACCACGAAGCCCAGGCTCCAGTCGGTCTGCTTGACCGCCTCGGGGCGCTGCATGTCCGCGACCGAGAAAACGCTCGACAGGTGGGTGACCAGCTCTTGCGGCGAGACGCGGCGCATGTCGGCGAAGGACTTGCCGTCGAGCTTGACCGCGAAGGTCTTGAGCTTGGCGCCGGTGTTGAACAGCGAGAACTCGAGCTTCCAGTTGCGGTAGTCGCTGCCCGGCGAGCTCAGGTCGAAGGAGCGATCGCGGCGCATCGAGACGGTCTCGAGGCGGACGAGGCCCTGCTTCTTGAGTGCGATCAACGCCTTGCGACGCGCGAACTTGTACTCGACCTTCATGCGGCCGACGTCCGACAAGTCGTAACGCTGCTCGTTGAAGAACAAGTTGTTGAAGTAGTTGCGCGCCTGGTTGGCCGACGGCGGATCGCCCGGGCGCAGGTGATGGTAGATGTCTTCGATCGCCTGCTCGGTGGTCGGCTGGCGCTTGCGCTTCTGCACGTCCTCGACGTCGCGGGCGAGCGTGTCGCGCAGGTACGGGCCGACGTTCAGGCGGTCGACGAACAACACGTCAAACTTCTTGACGTTGTGCGCGAGCAGCTTGGCGATGTCCGCCGCACCCAGCTCCTGGTTGGCCTCGTAGATGACCTCGCCGGTCTCCTCGTCGACCACATCCTGAGCGAAGACCTTGCCTTCCAGCTCCTTGACCGGCACTTCCAGCTCGTGCAGGCCGGCGTCGCGCATCTGCTTGATCACGCGGGTGGTGAACTTGCGGTTGCGGTGCAGCAGCAGCTTGCCGGTGTTCGGATCGACGATGTCGTCCGTGGTGCGCTGGCCTTCGAGCAACTCGAAGCTCAGGGCGCGCCAGGCCTTCTCGCCGTCGTCCGACAGGCGGATGGTCTCGACGTCGTAGTAGTAGTTGAGCAGGTCCTCGGTCGTGTAGCCGAGGGCGCGCAGCAGCACGGTCGCGTACAGCTTGCGGCGACGATCGATGCGGACGTAGAGCACGTCCTTGTGATCGAACTCGAAGTCGAGCCAGGAGCCGCGGTACGGAATCACCCGCGCGCTGTAGATGCGCTTGCCGCTGGCGTGCGTCTTGCCCTTGTCGTGCTCGAACAGCACGCCCGGGCTGCGGTGCAGCTGGCTGACGATCACGCGCTCGGAGCCGTTGATGATGAAGGTGCCGGCGTCGGTCATCAGCGGGATCTCGCCGAAGTAGACCTCCTGCTCCTTGACGTCGCGGATGGTCTGGATGCCCGTCTCGGACACATCGAAGACCACGAGGCGAATCAACACCTTGATCGGGGAGGCGAACGTCATGCCACGTGCGCGGCACTCGGCGACGTCGTACTTGGGCTCCTCGAGGTGATAGCTCACGAACTCGAGGCTGGCCGTCTTGTTGAAGTCCTGGATCGGGAACACAGACGAGAAGATCGCCTGCAAGCCCACGTTCTCGCGCTGCCCTGGAGGCGTCGAGCGCTGCAGGAACTTGTCATACGACTGGCGCTGCACGTGAATCAGGTCCGGGACCTTGACCACGCGGTTGATGCGGGAAAACGACTTGCGAACCCGAAGGTCCATTGCAGTGCGTGCCATGCGTACGAGCTCCTTGCATCCGGTCAGCGCGCTGGACAATCTTCCAGGTGCGCCGTGCCGATCTTCAGTTGTGTCCGATCATCATGGGCAATGCCTCCGGGCGACAGGCGTCTCCACCCGCCGCCCGGAGGCGTCGCTGTCTCTTCCCTGGACATCTGTCCGTGCGCAACGAACGATCAGACCAGGGTCCACCGCGGCTGTCCAGCCTCTTGTCACAACCCACCAGCTTTGCGCCGGAGTGCTGCCACGCGAGACCGTCCGGTCGCGGCTGCTTACTTGATCTCGATCTTGGCGCCGGCCTCTTCGAGCTTCTTCTTGAAGCCTTCGGCGTCCGACTTCGAGACGGCTTCCTTGATCACGCCGCCAGCCTTCTCGACCAGGTCCTTGGCCTCACGCAGGCCGAGGTTGGTCAGCTCGCGCACCACCTTGATCACGTTGATCTTGTTGGCACCCGGCTCGAGGATGACGACGTCAAACTCGGTCTTCTCTTCCACGGCCGGAGCCGCAGCCGCAGCCGCCGCGCCGCCACCGGCCATCGCCATCACGGGAGCAGCGGCGCTGACGCCCCACTTCTCCTCGAGGGCCTTGATGATCTCGGACAGCTCGAGCACGGTCAGGCCCGACAGGTGATTGATCAGGTCGTCACGGGAAATAGACATTTGAAACTCCTTGCCTTTCAGACGCGCGCCTTGGTTTGGCTGCCTGGGCAGCGCTGGTCGCGCGGTGTTGGTAACGCTTCCTTCTTCAGGTCGATGCGACCGTGTCGACTACGCCGCAGCCTCTTCCACCGCTTCTTCGACGGGCGGCGCCAACTGGTCTTTGCGCGCGCTCAACACCGTGAGCATGCCGCGCGAGACACCAGCCAACGTTCCGACGAACTTGGTGGGCACCGCATTGAACGTGCCAAGGAGCTTGGCCCTCAACTCGTCCTTTCCCGGCAGCTCGCTCAGTGCCTTGACCTGCTCCGCGGAGAGGGCATTGCCTGCGAGACATCCACCAGTAATGACGAGCTTGGGCAGATCCTTGGCCGCCTGGACGATGGCCTTGGCCGGACCCACGACATCGGGTCCGAACGTAATCAGCACTGGCCCTACCAGCTTGTCGCTGACCACCTCGAGCGAGGTGCCTTTGAACGACAAGCGTGCAAGGTTGTTCTTCACGACGCGGACCTTGCCGTCGACCTTGCGCAGGGCGTTGCGGAGGTTCTGGATCTCACCAACGGTGACACCCCGATACTCCGCCACGACAAGCGCGTCGATCCCGACCAGTTCCGCTCGCAACGCATCGACCCGATCCTGCTTTTCGGCTTTGTTCACGGGTCTTGCTCCTTGCTACGCCTGAGAGGAGTCGCGGTCTTCCAGCCCCGAAAGGCCCTCGTACCGCTCGCTGTGCAACCATGGTGCCCGCGCACGTCAGCAACCTCGCTGCCGTGCCAGACACCCTGCAACACCGCGCGTCTCCGCTGGACTTATCCGCCGTTGCCGCCGTTGCTTGCGCTCTGGCTTTCGCGGGTTTGCCGGCTTCTCAGACGCTGCCTCCGAAGAGGCATGGTTCCCCGCCGGCGAACCGACGGTCTTGACGGACTATCGCTAATCCGTCTCGAAAGTTTCGCCCTTAGACGAGTTTGTGCGAGGCCGCCACCGCAACCGTGTCGATCCGCACGCCGGGGGCGTGGGTCGTCGTCACCGTCATGGCGCGCAGGTAATGGCCCTTGGCCGTCGCCGGCTTGAGCTTGATGAGCGCGTCCAGCAACGCGTCGATGTTCTCGCGAAGCTTGGCGGCTTCGAACGACTTCTTGCCGACGCCGGCGTGGATGATGCCCGACTTCTCGGCGCGGAACTCGATCTTGCCGGCCTTGGCCTGCGTGACCGCGGTGCCGACGTCGAACGTCACGGTGCCGACCTTGGGGTTCGGCATCAGGCCGCGCGGCCCGAGCAGCTTGCCGATCTTGCCGACCGACACCATCATGTTCGGCGTCGCGATCGCGGTGTCGAACTCGAACCAGCCGCCCTTGATCTTCTCGCACAGCTCGTCGCCGCCGACGAAGTCCGCACCAGCCGCGAGGGCCTCTGCTTCCTTCTCGCCCTTGGCGAACACGAGCACGCGGTTGACCTTGCCGGTGCCGTTCGGCAGCACGACCGCGCCACGGACCATCTGGTCGGCATGCTTGGGGTTGATGCCGAGGTTGATCGCGACTTCGAAGGTCTCGTCGTACTTGGCGAACGCGTTGTCTTTGGCCAGGACGATCGCTTCGTCGAGCTCGTATCGCTTCTGGCGATCGAACTTGGCGAGTGCAGCCTGGTACTTCTTGGAATGCTTGGCCATGGCTGTCCTCCTACCCGATCACATCAATGCCCATCGAGCGGGCAGTTCCGGAGATGGTTGCAACTGCGGTCTCCATGTTTGTGGCATAGAGGTCCGGCATCTTGATCTTCGCGATCTCCTCGATCTGGGCGCGGGTGACCTTGGCGACCTTGTCGCGGTTGGGCACGGGCGAACCCTTCTGGATATTCGCGTACTTGAGCAAGAGGCGCGATGCAGGCGGCGTCTTGGTGACGAACGAGAACGACCGATCCGCGTAGACCGTGATCACCACCGGGATGATCATGCCGACTTGGGCCTGCGTCTCGGCGTTGTACGCCTTGCAGAACTGCATGATGTTGACGCCGTGCTGACCGAGCGCCGGACCAACCGGCGGCGACGGGGTCGCCTTGCCGGCAGGCAACTGCAACTTGATGTAACCTGTAATCTTCTTTGCCATGACTCCTCAAATTTCGCCCGAAAGCGAACCGTGCTGCTAGCGGCCGGCGTTCCGACCTCGCACCTAGATGCAGCGCAAGCATTCCTGCGCCGCGAAGACGGACAGGCATGGAAGCCTGTCCCTACCCTGAAACACACAGTCGCGAAGCGACGAACTGGCGGCCGAAGGCCGGACACTCGGAGCGGGCGCGTTAGGCGCCCCGGAACCAGACACTGTCTCGGAGCGGGCGCGTTAGGCGCCACGGAACCAGACACAAAACGATTGCGCGCTATGCGCCAATCTTTTCGACCTGCATGAAGCCCAGCTCGACCGGCGTCGCGCGACCAAAGATGGACACGAGCACCTTGAGCTTCTGCTTGTCCGCGCTGACTTCGGCGACCGTGCCGCTGAAGTTGGCGAACGGACCGTCGATCACGCGGACTTCCGTGCCCTCATCGAAGCTCAGCACCGGCTTGGCCGCCACTTCGCTCTGCTCGAGCTGCTTGGTGATGAGCGCGACCTCGGAGTCCGGCACCGGCGGCGGCTGCAGGCCACCACCGACGAAACCGATGATCTTCTGCGTGCCCTTGACGAGGTGCCACGTCTGCTCGTTCAGGATCATCTGCACGAGGATGTAGCCCGGGAAGAACTTGCGCTTGGACTCGCGGCGCACGCCGGAGCGCACCTCGGCGACCTTCTCGGTCGGCACGAGGATGTCGCCGAAGAGCTCGTCGAGCCCTTCGGCCTTGATGCGCTCGATCAGGCTGGCCCGCGCCACGTTCTCGGAGCCGGTATAGGTATTGACGATGTACCAGCGCTTGCGATTGCGCGAAGACCTCGGGGTCTTCACCTCCTCGCCGCCCTGATTGCCGTCCAAAAGCTGCTCCGCCATGATCTCACCTTGTTCGTGCGCTGGCCGCTGCCAATGCTCGTACGCTTGCTGCTGCCGACGCCGCTAGATCTTGTAGACGAGGCGGGTCAGCGCGCTGAACACCGTGTCGAACACCCACAGGCAGCTCGCGACGATCACCGTGGTGACCAGGACCACGATGGTCGACAGCCGCGTCTCCGCGGGCGTCGGCCAGGTGACCTTGCGCAGCTCGCTGGCCACTTCGTGGGCCAGGCTGAAGATGCGCTCGCTGCGCCACAGGTAGAGACCGCCCAAGATGCCCGCGGAGATGCCCAGCAAATTGCTGAGGCGGAACTCGCGGCCAATGATTCCAGCGTCCCACTCCGGGCGGATGACGTCGAAAAGGCCGGCAAACAGGCTGCCGCTCAGATACCACAGCAGCAGTGCTGCGGCGACGAACGACAGGTTGACCATCCGTTCCTGGCTCATGGCCGATCCTCTCGGTGGCTCCGGTACTCGCCCGGGCGTGACGCGCTCGCTGGACACGCGCGTGGTGCGTGCTGCGGCCGCTATCGGCAGGCCAGGCGGGATTCGAACCCACAACCCGCAGATTTGGAGTCTGCCGCTCTACCGTTAGAGCTACTGGCCTGTCGGTTCCTTGCGCAACCCGAATCTTCTGGATTTCAAGACCCTTTGTCGCCTTGCGGCTCCTCGGGGTGAACGGCGCGACCGGCCCTTCGCACTTGCGAAGCGCCACCCGTCGTCACTTGCTCTCTTTGTGATCCGTGTGCTTGCGCTGGAACTTGCAGTACTTCTTCAACAACAGGCGACCAGGCGTCGTCTTCTTGTTCTTCGTGGTGGAGTAGCGCGAGACGCCCGGGATACCGCTGGTGCGGCACTCCTGGCACTCGAGATGAATGATGCTGCGGTTGCTGCCAGCCATGGCTTTCTCCATTCTCGCGCGGGATCCAGACCGGACGCCCGCGCTCTCCACACCGAAGGAACAAATACTTAGTTCTTACTTGATGATCTCGCTCACGAGACCCGCGCCGACCGTGCGGCCGCCTTCGCGGATGGCGAAGCGCATGCCCTTCTCGAGCGCGACCGTCGTGATGAGCTTGATCAGCAGGTCGACCTTGTCGCCCGGCTTGACCATCTCGACGCCTTCTTCCAGATCGATGTCGCCCGTGATGTCGGCGGTACCGAAGTAGAACTGCGGACGGTAGCCCTTGAAGAACGGCTTGGAGCGGCCACCCTCGTCCTTGGAGAGGACGTAGACGGAAGCCTTGAACTCCTTGTGCGGCGTCACCGAGCCGGGCTTGACCAAGGACTGGCCACGCTCGACGTCGTCACGCTTCAAGCCACGCAGGAGTGCGCCCAGGTTGTCGCCAGCCTGGCCTTGCTCCACGATCTTGTGGAACATCTCGATGCCGGTGATGGTCGACTTGACCGTCGGGCGGATGCCCACGACCTCGACTTCGTCACCGAGCTTGACCAGACCACGCTCGACGCGACCCGTCACCACGGTGCCACGGCCGGAGATCGTCATGACGTCTTCGATCGGCATGAGGAACGGCTTGTCGAACTCGCGGATCGGATCCGGGATGTAGTTGTCGAGCGCGTCCATGAGGGCGTCGATCGACGGCGTACCGAAGCGACCCGCGTCACCCTGCAGGGCCTGGAGGGCCGAGCCACGGATGATCGGGGCGACGTCGCCCTTGTAGTCGTACTTGTCGAGCAGCTCGCGCAGCTCCATCTCGACCAGGTCGACGAGCTCGCCGTCCGGATCGTCTTCGTACGCGATGTCGCACTTGTTCAAGTACACGACGATCGAGGGCACGTTCACCTGGCGAGCCAGGAGGATGTGCTCCTTGGTCTGCGGCATCGGACCGTCGGTCGCTGCGCAAACCACGATCGCGCCGTCCATCTGGGCGGCGCCGGTGATCATGTTCTTGATGTAGTCGGCGTGCCCGGGGCAGTCGACGTGGGCGTAGTGACGCTTGGCCGTCTCGTACTCGACGTGTGCGGTCGAGATCGTGATGCCACGGGCCTTCTCTTCCGGCGTCTTGTCGATCTCGTCGAACGAGATGGACTTGCCCATGCCCTTCAAGGACTGGTGCTTGGTGATGGCAGCCGTCAACGTGGTCTTGCCGTGGTCCACGTGGCCGATGGTTCCCACGTTCACGTGGGGCTTGGTCCGCTCAAACTTGGCCTTCGCCATTGCCAGGTCCTCCCGCCATGTCGGCGTACTGCAAGAAAAACGCTCTACCTAGAAACACACACTGGAGCGCGACCTTGCCTCCAGTGGACCACTTCGACTTGTGTTCGGGCTGCCCGCGCTGACGCGTGCGGCCCGGAGCCTACGACCGGAATCGAACCGGTGACCTCTTCCTTACCAAGGAAGTGCTCTACCGACTGAGCTACGTAGGCATGGAGCGGGAAACGGGATTCGAACCCGCGACATTCAGCTTGGAAGGCTGACGCTCTACCAACTGAGCTTTTCCCGCGCCTCCAGGCCACTCCAAGTGCTGTGAACACGCGAAGCGGAAACTCGGAGCGGGCGCGTTAGAGCGCCTCGGAACCTAGCGGGTGGAGGATGGTGGATTCGAACCACCGTAGGCTTCCGCCAGCAGATTTACAGTCTGCCCC
>CAIXAA010000914.1 GCA_903917305.1 uncultured Myxococcales bacterium
AGCACGGACTGCCACTGCGATCCGCCGTGCGTCAAGGTCGGCGACTGCTGCTCGGACTATGTCCAGCAGTGCA
The DNA here is from genome assembly GCA_903917305.1 of uncultured Myxococcales bacterium. Taxonomy (GTDB): domain Bacteria; phylum Myxococcota_A; class UBA9042; order UBA9042; family UBA9042; genus CAIXAA01. Next base: position 74 of record CAIXAA010000914.1, read on the forward strand.
CGCCTTGAGTTTCAAGTCGTTGCTACAGTGAGGCGTTCGCCGCCACCAGCATCGGCGCGCCTTCTGCGGCGGCCAGCACTTCGATGTCGGCACCGCGCTCGAGCATGAGCGCCCGGCATGCCGCGAGCTTGGCGTCCACCGTCGCGTCGTCATGGGCCGGATCGTGCGAGAACAGCACGAGACGCTTGACCTTCGCCGCGATTGCCAGCTCCACCGTGTCGAGGTAGCAGGTGTGGCCCCAGCCCATCTTGGTGGCATACTCTTCCGGCGAGTATTGCGCATCGGCAATCAACACATCCGCGCCGCGCACGAGGTCGACCATGCCGCTGTCGAGCTCCCGACCGAGCAGCGCTTCGGCTTCCATGTCGGGCGCGCCGCCGGGCAGCCGGCGCCGGTACGGCTCCACGTCCGTCGCGTAGGCCACCGACAGGCCCGGCGCGTCGATGCGGTAGGCCAGCGTCACGCCAGGATGGTTGACGTAGACCGCTGAAACCAGGAAGGGACCCACCGCCTTGGACTGGCCGCGGTATTCCTCGAACTCCACGCGCGCACCCAGATCGCTGAACGCCACGGGAAAGTACTCGGACTCCATCTGCCCCGCGACCACGTCGTGCAGCGGCTTGGCCGGGGAACGCGGACCGAAGATGTGCAGCCGGTTGCCGGGCACATAAGCGGGCGTAAAGAAAGGCAGTCCCTGGATGTGATCCCAGTGCGTGTGCGACAGGAACAGGTGGATGTCCTGGTCGCGGCCTTGGGCACTGGTCTGGATGGCGACGCCCAGCTTGCGGATGCCGGTGCCGGCGTCGAAGATCACCATGCTGCCGCCATGTTCGATGGAGACGCAGGGCGTGTTGCCGCCGTAGCGCACGGTCTCCGGACCCGGCGCCGGAATCGAGCCGCGCGTGCCCCAGAACGTGACGAGCGTGCTGCGCAGCGCGACGCGCACGGTCGCCAGCAGCACTTTGGGATCAAACGGCTTTTGCAGGAAGAGCGTGCCGCCCATGTCGAGCGCCTTGCGCTGGTCCGACGGGTAGCTCTTCACCGACATCACGATGATGGGCACGCGCTGCGTCTTGGGTGCGGCGCGCAGGTGCTGGATCACCTCGTAGCCGTGCATCTGCGGCATCATCAGATCGAGCAGGATGAGATCCGGACAGATCGCCTGCGCCTTGGCCACGCCCGAGCGGCCATCCGGCGAGTGCTCGACATGATGGCCCTCGCCAACCAGCAAGGCATCCAACAGGTTGCGAATGTCCTCTTGATCCTCGATGACCAGGATGCGCGCAGCCATTTGCCTCCAGAGCCTGCCAGACAACGTTGGAGCCGCAACCGTAGTGGCGCTTTGCGCCAAAGGCAAGCGGCAAACAGCACTTCGCTGGACTATTGCGTCGGAGCGGGCGCCGCCACGCCAAAGGGTCGCAGGTAGGCATCCAAGTCGGCGGTCAACTCCTGGACCGCTGTGGCGTCGCCGTGGCGGGCGGCCAGCTCGAGGCGGTGGCCAATGTCGCTGATGGCGGGAAAGCCGTAGCTGGCACCCGAGCCCTTCATGCCGTGGCCCACCTCAGCAATCACCGTGAAATCGCGCTGTTCGATGGCATCGGTCAGCCGCACCACGTCCTGCGCGCGGTTGCGCAAGTACCCAGGCACCAGCGGCGCCAGCATGGCGTCGACGGCCAGCGGCGGCTGGGTGGCTGCGGGCGTCGTGCCTTGGCGCGCCAAACCCTGCACCGCAGCTAGCAACTCTGCACGCTTGACCGGCTTGGTGAGGTGCGCCGTGCAGCCCGCGTCGCGGCTCTCCTGGCGCGCACCTTCGAGCGCATGGGCCGTGAGCGCGATGACGGGCACCGGCTGCAGCCCCAACTCCGCCTCGAGCGCGCGGATGCGCCGCGTGGCCGTGTAGCCGTCCATGACCGGCATCTGCACGTCCATCAGCACGAGATCGAACTGCCCGGCCGACCACATCGCCACCGCTTCCGCGCCGTTCTGCGCCATCGACAACTGCCACGGCGTGCTGCGCAGGTAGGCCTGCACCAGCAAGCGGTTGTCCTCGGCGTCATCCACCAGCAGAATGCGCAGCGCCGGCGATTCAGCGACGAAGCTGCCGGTATCCGGGCGTTTGATGCTCGGCGCATGGAACGCGGCCGAGAGCGCATCGAGCAGCGCCCGCCGCGTCACCGGCTTGGCCAGGATGGCGCCGACGCCGCGGGCGCGCATGCTCGTCAGATCCTCCGAGTCGTGCCCTGCCTTGGCCACCACCGCCAGCGGCCACGGCTGCCGCAGCAAGGCGTGCCACTCGCCCAGCAGCGCCACGGCGTCGCGCCCGGACAACCGGCGGTCCATCAGGATCAACCGGATCGGCCGGCCGGCATCCTGCGCCACGTGCAGCGCGTCGATCGCCTCCTGCGCCGTCCGCGCCGTCGCCACGCGGGCGCCGCCGTTCTGCAGGAGGCCCGACACCGCCGTGCACTCGATCGCGTGCTCCAGCGCCACCAGCACCGGGCAATCGCGCAGCGCGCTCAGCACTTCCGGCCCGGCGTCCAGCAGCGACACCGACGGCGCCGGCGCCTGCACCGTCGGCAGCATCGCCGTGAAAGCGAAGGTGCTGCCCTTGCCGACGTGGCTGCGCGCCCAGATGCGCCCGCCCATGCGCTCCACCAGGCGCCGCGAGATGGCCAGCCCGAGCCCGGTGCCGCCGTACTTGCGCGTCACCGACGCATCCGCCTGCGTGAAACTGTCGAAGATGCCGACCAGCTTGGCTTGCGGAATGCCGATGCCGGAGTCGATGACCTCGAAGCGCAGCAGCTCCGCCGGTCCGCCGCGCTCGTGCGCGACCTTGATCAGGATCCGCCCGCTTTCGGTGAACTTGACCGCATTGCCCAGCAAGTTCACCAGCACCTGCCGCAGCCGGTGCGCATCGCCCAACACGCGCGCCGGCACGCCCTTCTCGAACTGGCAGATCAGGTCGATCCCCTTCTTCTGGGCGCGCACTGCCAGAAAATCGACCGTCTGCTCCACGAGTTCGCGAGGATCCAGCTCGATCTGCTCCAGCTCCAGGTAGCCTGCCTCGATCTTCGAGAAGTCGAGCACGTCGTCGATCACGCCGAGCAGGTGGTCCCCCGCCTCGCGCGACGCACGCACGAAGCGGCGCTGCTCGGCGTTCAGCTCGCTCTGCCACAGGAGATCGGCCATGCCGAGGATGACGTTCATCGGAGTGCGGATCTCGTGGCTCATGTTGGCGAGGAACTGGCTCTTGGAGCGGCTCGCCGATTCCGCTGTCTCCTTGGCCGCTTGCAGCGCCATCTCGGTCGCCTTGCGCTCGAGGATGTCGGCTTCCAGCAGCGCATTGACGCGGGCCAGCTCGCTGGTGCGCTCCGCCACGCGCTCCTCCAGCTCGTCGTGGGCCTGGCGCAGCGACTCCTCGGCGCGCAGACGCTCGCGCAGTTCCTCGGCGCGCTCCTCCTCGGCCAGGCTCAGCTCCGCCGCGGTCGACAGCACGACTGCACCAAAAAGTGCCATGTAGACAACGGAATCCAGCGCCGGACCACCTTGGACCGACAACAAGCCCATGCGCTGGACGGTCATCCGCAGCAGCGGCACCAGCGGCGCGAGCAGGAACAGGGAGGGCAACAGGCGGCGCGCCACCAGACCGCCGTGGCCGTCCGAGAGCATGAGCCGTAGGATGCCGCCCTCCGGGCGCGCCGTGAGCAGGCCCACGCACAGCAGCATCAGGGTCATGGCCGTCATGACGGAGAGCCGCCGCGGATCGCCGAACTGCCAGGCGCTGGCGTCGTAGGCATAGCCGATCAAGCCGACGATGATGTTGCCCAGGCCGATGACGCCGAGGAGGTCGGAAACGCGGAAGCGGTTCGAGCCGCCGACGCGGTCGAGGGTGACGAGCGCGCCAGCGACGAGAAAGAGGCACGACGCGGAGAAGATGGACATGCGCGGCGACGGCACGTCCACCAGCGCCCGTTGCGGAATGAGC
>CAIXAA010000915.1 GCA_903917305.1 uncultured Myxococcales bacterium
TCGACGGCCTCGAAGGCCTGGAGCGGCTGCATGCGACCGATCCGGACCTGCCGGTGGTGCTGATCACCGCGTTCGGCACGGTCGAGACGGCGGTCGAGGCGATGAAGCGCGGCGCGTTCGACTACCTGCGCAAGCCGTTTGATCCCGATGAGTTGGAGATCGTCATCGATCGCGCCATCGCGCATCGCCAATTGCTTCGGGAGAACCAGCGGTTGCGCTCCGAGGTGGCGCGGCGCGCGGCGTCGGAGGACATCATCTGCGCGGCGCCGGCCATGGCGGCGGTGATGGATCTGGTGGCGCGCGTGGCGCCGTCGGACTTCTCGGTGCTGATGCTGGGCGAGTCGGGCACCGGCAAGGACGTGTTTGCCAAGCGTATCCATCAGTTGAGCGAGCGTTCGAGCCAGTCCTTCGTGTCGATCAACTGCAGCGCGATTCCCGAGCACCTGCTGGAAAGCGAGCTGTTCGGCCACGAAAAGGGTGCGTTTTCAGGAGCGACCCAGGCGCGCGAAGGCTTCTTTGCCGAAGCCGACGGCGGCACCTTGTTCTTGGACGAGATCGGCGACATGAGCCTGGCGCTGCAGCCCAAGCTGCTGCGTGTTCTGCAAAATGGCGAGTATTACCGCGTGGGTAGCCGGCGCCTGGCCAAGACGGACGTGCGGCTCGTCTGCGCGTCGAACCGCGCGATCGAAGATCTGGTGGAGCACGGCCAGTTCCGGCAGGACCTCTACTACCGCATCAACACGGTGCGCATCGACCTGCCGCCGCTGCGCGAGCGCGTGGAGGACATCCCGTCGCTGATCGAGCACTTCCTGCGGCGTCTGGCCGCGCACCACCCGCGGATGCCCAACGCCGTGTCCGCACAGGCCATGCAGCTGCTGCTGGAGTACGGCTGGCCGGGCAACGTGCGCGAGCTGGAGCACGTGATCGAGCGCGCGTCGCTGGTATGCGATGGCGAGGAGATCCGGCCGGAATCGCTGCCGCGCGAGCTGCGCGGTCGGGGCAGCGGCGCCTACGCGGCGGGGCCGGTCGACAAGCCCTACAAGGATGCGCGAAGGGCGTTCGAGTACGGCTACTTCGTGCAGTTGCTCGATCGCGCCGGGCACAACGTGCAGAAGGCGGCGGAACTCGCGGGGCTGCACCGCAGCACGCTCTACGAGAAGCTGGCCGCGCTGGGCGTGCCGTATGAGCACGAAGGCAACGGGGCGGGGCGATGACAGCCGAGCCAAACGGGCGTATGTTCCCCGCCATGAAAGCCGACGCACTCCGCTACCACTCCGAAGGCCGTCCGGGCAAGATTCAGGTCGTTCCGACCAAACCTTGCCTGACACAACGTGATCTTGCATTGGCGTACTCGCCGGGCGTGGCCGAGCCATGTCTGGAGATCCAGCGCAACCCGGACTCGGTGTTCGACTACACCGCCAAGGGCAACCTGGTCGCCGTGGTCTCCAACGGCACCGCCGTGCTGGGCTTGGGCAACATCGGCCCGCTCGCCGGCAAGCCGGTGATGGAAGGCAAGGGCGTTCTCTTCAAGAAGTTCGCGGACATCGATGTGTTCGACATCGAGATCGACGAGAACGATCCGAAGAAGCTCATCGACATCATTGCGTCCTTGGAGCCGACTTTTGGCGGCATCAACCTCGAGGACATCAAGGCGCCGGAGTGCTTCGAGATCGAGACCGCGCTCAAAGAGCGGATGCAGATCCCGGTGTTCCATGACGATCAGCATGGCACGGCCATCATCAGCGCCGCGGCCCTGATCAACGCCGTCGAGGTGCAGGGCAAGAATCCTGCGGACTTGAAGGTGGTGGTGTCCGGCGCGGGCGCTGCGGCGATCTCGTGCATGAACCTCTGGCAGCAGGTGGGTGTTCGGCTCGAGAACATCTTCATGTGCGATTCCAAGGGCGTTTTGCACGAAGGCCGGCGCGGCACCGTGGACGCCTCCAAGGAGCCGTACCTGCGCCAGACCGAAGCCCGCACGCTGGCCGACGCCATGGTCGGCGCGGACGCGTTCATCGGCCTGTCGGTCGCCAACTGCGTGACCGAAGCCATGGTCAAGTCCATGGCACCCAAGCCGATCATCTTCGCGTTGGCCAATCCGGATCCGGAGATCCCGTACCCGCTGGCGCGCGCGGCGCGGCCGGATGCCATCATCGGCACGGGGCGCAGCGACTATCCGAACCAGGTCAACAACGTCCTGGGCTTTCCCTTCATCTTCCGCGGTGCGCTCGATGTCGGCGCGCGCCGCATCAACACGGAGATGAAGCTGGCGGCGGCGCGTGCGATCGCGCAGCTGGCGCGCGAAGACGTGCCGGACCGCGTGCGCGCGGCCTACTCCGACGAGCCGATGCGCTTTGGTTTGGAGTACATCCTGCCCAAGCCGCTCGACGAGCGCGTGCTGCTGCACGTGGCGCCGGCGGTGGCCAAGGCTGCGATGGAGACCGGTGTCGCCCGCAAGCACTTGGACCTGGACGCCTACCGCGACACCTTGGAAAAGCGAATGGGTCCGGCGCGTTCCATCGTGCGCCAGGTCATCCACCGCGTCAGCCACGATCCCAAGCGGATCATCTTTCCGGAAGCGAGCGACGACCGCGTGCTGCGCGCCTTGCCACGGCTGATGGAAGACGGCATCGCCAAGCCGGTGCTGCTCGGCGACGAGAAGCTGCTGCGGCAGAAGGCCGAAGCGCTCGGCATCGAGCTGGAAGGCGTGGAGTTCGTGTCGCTGCTCGAGCGGCCGAACTTCGATCGCGATGTCGGCACCTTGACCGAGCTGCGCGGCCGGCGTGGCATGACGCTGCCCAAGGCGCGGGAATTGTTGCGCAATGACGCGACGGTGGCCGGCCTGATGATGCTGCGCGCCGGCGATGCCGACGGCCTCGTCGCGGGTCTGTCGCACGGCTATCCGGAGACGATCGGCCTGGCCCTGCGCTTCATCGGCCTCGATCCGGGCGTGCGGGCGGCGGCCGGCGCGCACATGCTGATCACGCAGCGTGGACCGATCCTGTTTGCCGACACGACCGTGAACATCATGCCGGACGCGGAGACGCTGGCCGACATCGCGATCATGACAGCGAATTTCGCCCGTGAGATGGGCATCGAGCCGCACGTCGCGATGCTGTCGTACGCCAACTTCGGCTCCTCCTCGCACCCGGAAGCGGTCAAGGTGGCGGACGCGGTGCGCATTGCCCGGCAGCGCGAGCCGGGCCTGGACATCGAAGGCGAGATGCAGGCGCAGATCGCCCTGGACAGCGTGACGCGCAAGCGCGATTGGCCGCACACCAGGCTGGGCGGCGATGCCAATGTCCTGGTGTTCCCGACGCTTGGCGCCAGCAACACGGCGTACCAGCTGCTGGCGGCGCTCGGCGGTGCGGACGAGATCGGGCCGGTGCTGCTCGGGCTGCGGCGGCCGATCACCGTGATTCCGCCCGCTTGCAGCGTCGAGACCATCGTGCAGATGACCGCCATCACCGCGCTGCACGCGCAACGGCCGGCGCTCAAGGGCTGATTGGGCGACAAGGCGGTCATGGCGGCGACCATCGTGCTGACGCGCAGCGCCGAGGACAATGCGCCTCTGCGCCGGGAGTTGGCGGCGCGCGGCCACGTCGTGCTCGAAGTGCCGACCGCTTGCGTGCGCGACATCGGGCCGGAGCCTTCCGCGGACGTCGTGCGCCAATGGGCGGCGCAAGCGCGGGCCATTGCCTTCACGAGTCGCAATGGTGTCCAAGGGTTCTGTCGGCTGCTCGGCGCCGAGCCGCTGCTCGCGGCGCTGGAGGGCGGCGCGCTGATCGCCGCCGTGGGGCGCGCGACGGCGCAGGTGCTGGCCGAGGCGGGCATCGCGCCGGTGCTGGCGCTGACCGAGCCGATGACGGGCAGCCACCTGGCCGAGGCCCTCGCCGATCGCTTGGAAACGCAGCCGGATGCCTGGGTTCTGGCCGTCCAGGGCCGCCATGCCCGGCCAGAGCTGGTGCAAGGGTTGGCGCTGCGCGGCGTGCCGAGCCGCGTCGCGGTCGTCTATGAGAACGCCGTGCCGGAGCCGCCCGCCGCGGAACTCCTGCGCGCTTGCGCGCTTGCGGACGCCGTCTACGTCGCCGCACCGTCGGCTGCCGACCGGTTGCTTGCCTGGGCGCCCGAATTGCGCGATCGTGCCTTCGTTGCCATTGGCCCGACCACCGCCGCTGAACTGCGCAGGAACCACGGGATCGAAGCTTCCCAGATTGCCGCCAACCCTGGTCTTGCCGCCGCCGTCGACGCGATCGAGCGCGCCCTCGCTGCCTGACCCCCACTGCCACGGAGCCGCCATGTCCGCCCGCAAAACGCCCGCCGCCAAAAAGCCTGCAGCCACCAGTGCCTGGTCGCGCACCGCCTCCGATGCCCTCGTCGAGAAGGCGGTCCAGATCATCCCGGGCGGCGTCAACAGCCCGGTGCGCGCCTGCAAGTCCGTGCACGGCACGCCGCTGTACTTCGACCACGCGCAAGGCGCGGAGATCGTGGATGTCGACGGCAACAGCTACATCGACTTCTGCATGTCCTGGGGCCCGCTGATCCTCGGCCACTCCGATCCCGAAGTCGTCAAGGCCGTCCAAGAGGCTGCACCCAAAGGCCTTTCCTACGGCGCTTGCCACTCCGGCGAGGTCGCCATCGCCGAGGCGCTGATCAAAGCCTTCCCCGGCGCCGAGATGGCGCGCCTGGTCAGCTCCGGCACCGAAGCGGTCATGACCGCGTTGCGCCTGGCGCGCGGCGCCACCGGCCGCTCCCTCATCGTCAAGTTCGAGGGCGGCTACCATGGCCATTCCGATGGCCTCTTGGTCAAGGCCGGCTCCGGCCTCGTCACCGCCGCGCAGCCGGGCGCCGAAGCGTCGAGCCAGGGCATCCCGCGCGAGATCGCGGCCTTGACGATCTCCTTGCCGTTCGGCAAGTTGGCGGAGGTCGAGAAGCTGTTCGCCTTCCACGGTCCCAAGATCGCCGCGGTCATCATCGAGCCGCTGCCGGCCAACAACGGCCTGCTGCAGCAGTCGACCGAGTTCTTGAAGGGCCTGCGCCACATCACGCAGAAGCACGGCTCCGTGCTGATCTTCGACGAGGTCATCTCGGGATTCCGCTTGAACTACGGTGGCTACGGCAAGCTCATCGGCGTCGAGCCGGACCTCGTCACGCTCGGCAAGATCATCGGCGGCGGCATGCCGATCGGCGCCATCGTCGGTCCCAAGCGCCTGCTCGGTCTCCTCGCGCCGGCGGGCCCGGTCTACCAGGCCGGCACGCTCAGCGGCAATCCGGTGTCGGTGGCGGCGGGCCTCAAGACCTTGGAGCGCCTCAGCAATCCCAAGCTGTACGCCAACCTGGACAAGCTGGGCGCCTACCTGGAGCAGAAGCTCGCGGCGACCGGCATTCCGTGGCTGCGCGTGCGGCGCGTCGGGTCGATTGCCTGGCCGTACTTCGTGGAAGGCGCGTTCCCGCCGGACGCCGACCACATCGATCCCAAGGCGATCGAGCGTTTCAACCTGATGTACCAGAAGGTTCTGGAGCAGGGCGTTTACCTGCCGCCCTCCGCCTACGAGGTGCTGTTCCTGTCCGCCGCGCACACCGAGGCGCACATCGACAAGCTCGTGGCGGCGCTGGCGAGCGCTGCGGTCGGCGTGGAGTAGCGCGTGGAAGAACTGGCCACCACCCTGCGGAACCTGCGCAGGCGCTATGGCGCGGTGGCCCTGTTTTCCGCGGCGACGGTGCTGCTCATCGTGCTCGGGTCGTGGTGGTTCGTCTTCATCCACGGGGCGATCAGCAATGAACATCGGATGATGCAGCAGGCGCTCGGCCAGATGGCCGAGGTGCAAGCGCTGCGCCTGCGCGATGCCGGCGACGCCGTGCACGAGGGGCTGCTGCCCGACGACGCGCGCTTCGAGGTGGTGCGCGTCTCGCCAGTGCTGTCGCCATTTGCGCACCGCATCGATCCGCACCCGCTCTACCGCTACCCGGCGCCCGAGACGCTGGCGGTGCAGCCGACCGAGGCGACGCTGCGCACGCTGAGCCTCAAGTACGAGAGCCGGCGCGGGATGTGGATGGGCGAAGGCCTGTTGCTCGTCACGCTGCTGATCGCGGTGGTGGGGATGCTCTACCGGATGGTGGCGGCGGAGCGGGCATTTCGCAAGGAAATGCAAGAGTTTCTCGGGCGCGTGACCCACGAGATGAAGACGCCGCTGGCCGGCATCAAGGCCGTGCTGCAGACATTGCAGCTTGGTCGCATGCCGGAGGCGCAAGCCCGCGAATTGACGGCGATGGCCCTGCGCGAGGCGGAGCGCGAGGAGCACCTGATCCAGAACCTGCTGCTCGGGCAGCGGATGCGCATGAGCGACCAGCGGCTGGCCAAGGAAGAGACGGACTTGCGCGCGCTGCTGGAGCGCTTCGTGAAGCACCGCAGCGACACGATGGTGCCGGATGGCGCGAGCTTGACGTTGGAGTGCCCGCAGTCCCTGATGTTCCTTGGGGATCCGACGGCGGTCTGGACGATCCTGGAGAACCTCGGCGACAATGCGGTCAAGTACGGCGGCCGCAAGCTGTGCGTCCAAGCGCGCCTGGAGCCGACCCGCGCGGTCGTCGAGTTCGCGGACGACGGGATCGGCTTCGAGAGCGAGCGCGCCGAGCACCTGTTCGACGCCTTCGCCTCCAGCGGCGGCCACGCCGTGTCCAAGCACGGGACAGGCCTCGGCTTGTCCATCTCGCGCACCCTTGCAGAGCGCATGGGTGGCACCTTGCGCGCCCGCAGCGCCGGCAAAGGCCAGGGCGCGACATTCGTTCTCAGCCTGCCACTGCCGCCTCGCAGAGAGACGGCAGCGCGCCGCACCCAAGCCAGCGAATCATGAGCCGAATCCTGCTATGTGAAGACGATCAGCTGATTGGCACGATGGTTCGCCTGAACCTAGAGCAAGACGGCTATGGCGTGGAGTGGCAGCGCTCCGGCGAGGCGGCGCTCGAGCTGCTGACGCAGCAGCGTTTTGACTTGATGCTGCTCGACATCGGCCTGCCGGGGATGAGCGGCCTGGACGTGGCGCGGGCGTCGCGGGCGGCGGGCGTGGGGACGCCGATCGTCATGCTCACGGCGCGCGACGACCTGGAGACGAAGGTCCAGGCGCTCGATGGCGGCGCCGACGACTACCTGTGCAAGCCGTTCGACATGGCGGAGCTGCTGGCGCGCGTGCGCGCCCAGATCCGCCGCAGCCAGGGCAGCCTGGAGGTCGCGACCGAGGCGGAGCTGCAGATCGGCATGGCGCGCGTGGACTTCGACCGCCGCACCCTGCGCGACCAAGCGGGCGCGGAGTTCGAGCTGACCGACAAGGAAGTCGAGCTGCTGCAGTTCCTGGTGCGCAACCCGCACCGGGCGCTGAGCCGCGCCGACATCCTCGAGGAAGTCTGGGGGATGGACACGTCGCCGACCGAGAGGACGGTGGACAACTTCATCGTGCGGCTGCGCAAGTGGATCGAGCCCGATGCGGAGCATCCGCGGCACATCCAGACGGTGCGCGGGTGGGGCTATCGCTACGAGCCGTAACGCTCACTGGTAGACGTGCGCGCTCGCCTCGGCCGTCGGCAGCAGGTGCATCCCTAGATAAGTAAACGCGATCGCTGCTGAGCCCGCCACGGTCAGCCAGGCGCCCTGCCGCTCCGTGAAGCCTTTGGTGCTGCGCAGGTGCAGGTAGATCACGAAGACCAGCCAGCTGACAAATGCCCAATTTTCCTTGGGATCCCACACCCAGTAGTCGCCCCACGCCGACTTGGCCCAGACCGAGCCCATGACGAGGCCGACCGTCAGGAGGACGAAGGCGAAGAGGATGGTTTTGTGCATGAAGCCGGCGTACGTCACGGTCGCCGTGCCGCCCCTGGCGATCTGCAGGTGCAGTTGCGCGTCCGGCTTCCAGAGGTGGAGCAGCGCGGCGGCAAACGCAAAGAAGACGCCGGCATAGCCGAAGAAGTACACGACGACGTGCGGCACGAACCACACGCTCTGCAGCGCGGCGGGCAGGTTGACGATGTCGGCGTCGGACTTGAGCACGGCGTAGCCGAGCACGAGCACGAGGAACCCCGCGGAAAGAAATCCGAACCAGGCGATGCGGTAGAAGCGCTCCACGGCGAGGTGCAGCACGGTCGTGCACCACGTGAAGAGAACCAGTGATTCGTACAGCGATTTGAACGGCGGGCGGCCCGCCTCGATCCAGCGTTGGGCGATCAGCGCGGTCGTCACGGCAAAGCCGGCCAGGCCGAGCAGCGAGGCGACGATGCGCAACCCCTTGCCGCCCTTGCCGATCGCTACGAGGCCGTACGCCGCGGCCATGGCCAGGTAGACGACGAGGCTGGCGAGGAACAGCGGCGACTGCTGGGTGAGCGACTCGAAGAACGCAATCATGCTGCCCCCTTGAGCGGCTCGTCGCCTTCATCGCGCGGGCGGCCTGGGTGGCTGTGGCGCTCCCACCAGGGGGTCCATTTGCGCCAGGCGACGGTGTGGAGCACGCCGTAGATCATCAGCCACAAGCCAGCAAGAACCCAAGGCAATCCCGGATCGTCGACGACCTGGATGCCGCTGTAGCTCGGGTTGTCGGGGTCGTAGTTGGCTTGGTAGAGGCCGTAGCCCTTGTAGGTCAGGGGATCGTTGACCTCGACCTGACGCGTCACGATGGGCCTGCCATGCTCGAGAACGGTCAGCGTGCTCTTGTAGTTCTTGATGCCGTCGGGCTTTTCCCGGTAGACCAGGATGCGGTCTTCGCTCAGGGCAATCGGCTCGGGCGTCGCGGCGAAACGCATCAGCGTCTCCTCGGTGCCATCGCCGTGGGTGATTTCGAGTTCGACCGCAGGGTTGGCAGGCGCTTGCGGGTTCTCCATCCAACGCTTGCGGTGCTGGCCGTCACGCAGCGGCGTGTCGAGCACCACCCGCACCGCGCTGCCCGGCCATGGCGCGAACGGCTCGCCCCAGCGCAGGGGCGCACGCTCCACGACCTGACCGGCCGCCGCCGTGATGCGCTCGGCCTTCTGGCCGAGGATCAGCACCGTGTGGCCGGCGCCCGGCCGCGGCGTGGCGTGCTCGTAGACGATCTCCTGCGCGCTGGCGGGCCCGCGACCGTCCATCATCTTGCGCATGTCCTCGCGGGCAAACAGGAAACGGCGTGTGCCGCCATGAACCGGCTGTCCGGGCGCGGCGACCATCACGACCAGCACCGGGTTGAGCGGCATGTCCGAGCGCGACGCGGCGCGATCCGACGCGGAATCGAAGGTGAAATCAGCAAGGTAGTTCTGGACTTCCAGGGATCCGCCTCCCGGCAGCTTGTAGGTAGCGCCCAGCTCCACCGGCAGCCGCGTCCCGTCGGGGAGGCGCAGCACATGCTCCGGCACCGCGACCGCACCCAGCAAGCGCGGCAGCGCGTCGGCACTCGGCTCGTTCCACGCCAGCAGCACCTCGACGTGCCCGGCAGCGTCGCGCGCGGTCTGCTGGGTCGTCTCGTGCAGCCAACCATCGGCGACCGCCTTGCCGCCCTCGAGCACGTGAACGCGCGCCACCGGACCTTGGCCGCCCGGACCTTTGGCCTCCGCCCACTCGTCGACCTGCTGCGCGTGCTCGAAGGTGCGCAGGACCCGGACGTGTACCACGGAGCCCGGTGGCGGCACGCCGACGGCCGCGCCGATCCTGGGCGTGTCGCTGCCGATCACCTCCACCGCGCCATCTGCACCGCGCCGGTAGGTGTAGACCTTGAACTGCGGCGCGTATTGGGCGAGCTGGAACTTGTCCAGGCGCAGCGTGAACGGCAGCTGGATCTTCGCCCCTTGGTCCTCCGGGCGCTGGCTCACGTACGCATCGCCCGTGCCGCCCACCGTCAGGTGCACCATGCCCTTGCCGCCGCGCAGCGAGCCGACAAGGCCGCCGATCAGGACCAGCACCACGGCGATGTGCGTGAGCAGCAAGCCGAAATGCCGCCAGCGCAGCATGGTCTTGCGGCGGCGCACCACCGTGAGCACGGAGGTCAGCGCCAGCACGGCGAGCAAGAGGCGA
>CAIXAA010000916.1 GCA_903917305.1 uncultured Myxococcales bacterium
CGCTTCCTGCAGCGCACGCGCGAAGGGCTGCGCGTGCCGCCGACGATGCCATCCGCCCCGCCCGCGAGGACACCCGCACCATGAAAGTCCAGTCGCTCATTCAGTCGCACAGCAGCGCCGCCCCGCAACCTGGCGTGCCTGAAGGCGAATCGCTGCAAGACTTCACGCCGCGCATCCTGCAGACGTACATGGTCGGCGTATTCGTGGCGATCAACGCGCTGCGCGACGCGTACTGCTTGGTGGAGGGGCCGGACTGCATCCACATGAAGACCCAGTTCGTGCAGGGCAACCACGACTGGTTTTCGACGTTGACGAGCGTGTCGGGCTACCACCGCGTCGCCAACACCGCGCTGCACCCGGTCCACATGACGGCCTCGCGCGAGAACCAGATCGAGGAGATGCTGATCCGCCTGGCCCGCCACGAGACGACGTCGTGCGTGATGTTGACCTCGATGCCGATGGCCTTCATCACGGGCGCCGACTACGAGCGAATCTGTCGCGATGTGGCGGAGTTGACCAGCAAGGAAGTCATCCACATCCCCGGCAAGTCGCTGTCGGGTGATTGGCTGGATGGCTATGCGGAGACGTTGCTGGCGCTGGCCAAGCAGATGAAGTTCAGCACGACGCCGAAGCAAGCCAAGGATCCCAAGAAGGTGGCGATCGTCGGCTATTGCTACGACCGCAACGAGGGCGATCACCGCGCCAACGTCGAGCACCTGCGCGCGATGCTGACGGCCATGGGCACCGAGGTGGTGTCGATTTGGCTGGAGGGTCAAGACTTCAAGGATCTCGACAAGATCAGTGAGGCCGGCACGATTCTGTCGTTTCCATACGCGCGGCGCGCTGCGCGCATCGTGGCAAAGCGAACCGGTGCCAAGCTGATGGAGTGCGAGCTGCCCTTTGGCCTGGACGCCACGGAGCGTTGGCTGCTGCAGGTTGGCGCGGCGCTGGGGCTGGAGGCCCAGGCCCAAGAGGTCATCGATGCCGAGCTGGCGCGCGTCGTGCCGGCGCTGGAGTGGATCATCCCGTTCGTGTTCCAGAATCGCCGCTTCGGCTATGTCGGCGATCCGCACCTCGTGCGCGGCTTCAAGGAGATCGCCGAGACGCTGGGCGCGCGGCTGTCGTTCGCGGCGATTACCGACACAGCGACGCATCTTGGCACGCTGGTGGCGGACTTTGCGGGCCAGGTGCCGCTGCGCGTCGATCCCACCACAGAGGCGCTGCGCAAGTTCGTGCAAGAGCACGTGCGCGACGACAAGATCTCGCTGATGGTGAGCAACAACTCCGGTTGCGGTCTCGCGGAGTCGGCCGCCTTGGTCGAGTTCGGCTTCCCATCCATGTACGCCCACGCCCTGTATGACCGGCCTTTCCTCGGATTCAAAGGCTTTCTCGCATTCGTCGACACGCTCGCGAACACCTCGCGCCAATTCGAGCTCGCCCAGAGCATCGTGGCGATGAGCGCGGGCCCCAAGGGTGGCAGCGACGCGCCCGGCGCCGTCCCCATGGAGAAGTGCCTCAGCGGCGCCTGCGGAGACTGTGCGTGACGGCGTCGCCGGACGGCACGCCCGCGTGGCTGACGCGCCTCTTCGAGGTGCTGCGCGGCGCGCGTTTGCCGGTGACGGGCATCCTGGCGACCGATGGCTCCCTGGACCTCGACGTCGCCGGCGTGGCGGGGCAGACGTTCAAGCTGGAGCTGCGCCCGGGTGACGCGCCCGGCAACTTCTACGCCATGGCGGGCCGCCGCAAGCTGAGCTACCGCGCCTCCGGCGAATTGCATCCGACAAACAAGAAGTTGCTGGCGGCGCTCGTCACGGTGCTGGGCAAGCTGGACGAGCACCTGCCGCTGGATCACCGCGGCGTGGACGGCGTGGGCACGGCCCGGCTGGAGCCGACCGAACTGCTGCACAAGCGCTTTCCTTTCGCGTGGATCGAGCGATCGACGGTGGGCGATCGCACCGAGACCGAGGTCCTGGCGCGGGTGACGCCGCAGTGCAACCAGGAGTGCCCGTTCTGCTCCGCGCCGCCGCATCCGACGGCGACGCACGAGGACGTCCTGGGTCTGCTGGATGCGGTCTGCACGACGTTTCCAGGCGCGCGGATGACACTGACCGGCGGCGAGCCGACGCTGCGCCCGACGTTCTTCGACGAAGTGCGCGCGGCGCTGCAACGGCCTGAGATTTCTTGGGTCCAGGTGCAAACCAACGCCGTGACCTTCTCGCTCGCCAAGCGCGCCAAGGAGCTGCCGGCCGACCCGCGCCTGCACTTCTTCGTGTCGCTGCACGCCACCGAAGAGGCGCTGTACGACCGCTGCACGGGCACGACGGGCCAGTTTCCCAAGGCGGTCCAGGGGATTCGCAACCTGCTGGGCGCCGGCCACCGCGTCGTGCTCAACGCCGTGGCGAGCAGCCTGAACTACAAGCATCTCCCAGACTTGCTGGGATCCCTGCCGCAGTTGCTGAGCGGGCTGCCGCTGCCGAGCTTTCACTTCTCGGTGCTGATGTGTCCGGACGGCCGCGACGAAGCTCCGGACTTCCTGGTTCGTTACAGCGAGTTGGCGCCTGCGCTCGAGCAGGCGGTGCTGCGCGCCGGCGAAGTCGGCATCGAGGTCGAGCCGCTGGTCAGCAGCACGCACGCCTCGATTCCGCTGTGCCTGGTCGGCGAGGAGCACCGCAAGGCCAGCACGCACCGGCCACGGCTGGCGCCCGGCGAGACCGGTTACGAAGACTTTTCGCTGCGTTGGACCAAGTCGAACGCGTGCCGCGGTTGCGTCGCGACCGAGCAGTGCCTGGGGCTGCCGTCGCCCTATGCGCAGCGCTTTGGTTTTGGGGAGTTGCGGCCGTACTAGCGCGTCAAGGCGCGTACATGGCTGGCGTCGCGCCATTGGCCGCGAAGATCACGATCGCCGCGAGCAGCACGAGCAGCAGGCCGATCGGCAGCAGCCACCAGATCTTGTTCTCCCAGAGAAAGTGCCAGAGTCCGCCACGTTGCTGGGGCTGGATCGGACCGCGGGATTCCTCGCTCATCGCGGGACCTCCTTGCGCTCGAAGCGCGAGATGGTGACTTCAGTCTTGTCGGAGTCGGGGAAGCGCGCGATGGTCGTACCGCGCCAGCCGGCTTCGATCTCCGGGCGCAAATGCTGGAAACCTGTCGGCTTGATCTTGGAGTCGACGAGGTAGAAGGCGGGCAGGTCGAGCGACGACAGCGGCGCCTGATAGGCCGAGGGGATGAAGCGCCGCTCCTGAAAGCCAAACCAGAAGTCGCACAGGCCCACCACCGGCAGGCCATCGCGTGGCACGGTGGCGACGACGCGATCGAGGGTTTGCTCGAAGTGGTAGCTGCGCCGCTCCTGCCAGGTCTGGTGCGTGCGCCAGGCGAAGCTGAGCAGCAGGGCAAGAAAGGCGAGGCGCAACATGATGGTGCGTTGCAAGGCGTGGACGCAGACAAGGGCGAAGGCCGGGTAGGCGAGCAGCGCGTAAAGGCCGTTCTGGCGGCGCGCAAGCAGCGCGGAGGCGAGGACCAGGGCGAGAATCCAGAGCGGCGAAGCGTCGTTGCGCCACAGGCGGCGGGCGAGGTACACGGCGAGCGCGGCGAGGAAGAACAGCCACTCGAACGGTGCGCAGTGCTTGAAGTAGTAGTGCAAGTAGGTCCACTCGTTGCGCTTTTCCTCGCCGAACTGGTGCACGTCGCCAAAGAGGAAGCCGAGGTTGTGCAGGGACAGCGTGGCGCGGTTGGCGAAGAGGAACCAGGCCAAGCCGCACAGGCCGCCGAGGGCGAGAAAGGCGAGGCGACGCCAGGTGGTGCGCGCATCGGGAAACAGGCTGGCGCGGGCGTGGATGGCCCAGCCGAGGCCGTAGAAGCAGACCGTCAAGCCGATGGGGTGGTTCTCGAAGGCGATGAGGGCCAGCAGGCCGGCCAGGAACATGCGCTCGCGGACAAAAGCGAGCAGCGACAGGGACATCAGCAGCAGCGTCAGGCCGTCCGGGCGCGCGAGGTTGGCGGCTTGCATGCTGACTTGGAACAGGAGGAGCGACAGGCCGAGGAGCGTCGCGGGTTCGGGCAGCAGGCCCATGGCGCGGCCGATGCGGTTCCACGTCGCGGCGCTGGCGAACACGAGGAGGGTCGAGACCCAATGGACGTGGCTGCGCGTCCAGCCGGTTGGCTGCAAGAACAACGCGTAGACATAGGCTTGGGTCTTGCCGAAGACGAGGGACAAGGTGCCGGGCGGGCGGAAGATGACGTCTTCGGTGATGCCGTGGCGCACGAACTGGTAGGCGAACGAGGTGCTCCAGGCGTCATCGAGGTAGTGGACGTTGAGGCGACCGTGGACCGCGGCGTAACCACCTAGAATCACGATGATGGCTCCGCACCAGAGCGCGGCAGCGAGCGGCTGGCGGCGCGTGCGGGCGAGCGCGTCGCGGAGGGTGGGCAAGGGGGCTCCTCGGCCGCGGCGCCGGGGCCGGGCAAGCGCCCGATGATAGGGCCATTCCCTGCCCTGCGCCAGCCTGAGCGGGGTCGCGGCGAAGCGGTCACGCTTACAAAAGCGCGCACTTTCTCATCATGTTCGGCAATGTTCACGGATAACGCCCTCTATCATGCGCGCCCAGGGAGGGGCGGATGGAAGAGGCGTGCGCAGAGGCTGAACAACTTCGCCGCGAAGCCGCAACCTACCGGCGCTTTGCTGCCGAAATCGGCGACGCGGCGTTGCGCGAGGCTGCGGAGCGCTACGCCGACGAGGCCGAGGAAACGGCCCGCGTACTCGAAGAGATCGCCCGGCA
>CAIXAA010000917.1 GCA_903917305.1 uncultured Myxococcales bacterium
ATCGCCGCGAGGTTCTCGTCGAGGTCGCCGAGCGTGGTCCACGGCGTGAACATGATGAAGCCGAAGCCGCCGTATTTCCAGAAGAAGAAGTGCTCCGGGAACGCCGTCTCCCAGCGCGTCAGGTGCGCCAACGCCTGCGCGACCTGGTCCACCGAGATGTGCTTGCCGAAGCGCTCGTTCTCGGCGCGCGAGAACGACTCGACGCCCATGTTCTGGATGCACAAGGAATGGCCGGCGGCTTGCAGGCGCGGCAGCACGTCGTCCAGCACCGGCGCAAGGCGCAGCAGCTCGTCGACCCGGCAGGAGAAGAGCAGGCGCAACGGCGGCAGGCCTTCGGCCAGCACCGCATCGACGAAGGCGCGCAGGCGCAAGAACAGCACGATTCCGCTGACCAGGAACTCGCCGGAGTAGCGATCCGGCGGACACGTCGCCACGGCGGCGCGCAGCTGGCGCAGGGCGAGCGCGATGGGATCGGTGCGGTACGGGTACTTCTGCGGCGCGGGATTGCCGCAGAAGGCGCAGCCGCGATCCTGCACACCTTCCGGAAAGGAAAGGTCTTTGTAGAACGGATTGTCGCGCAGGGAGCGGGCGAAGTAGCACACCGGCCCGCTGACGAGCGGCACGACGGGCCGAATCGCGGCGACGCGGTCATTCAGCAGCTCGCATGCGTAGTCGGGCAGCGCGACATCGAATAGGTGCTGCGGCTGGCTGCCTGCATCCGGCGCTGGCAATCCGAGCCAAGGGTGCAGCGTCTCGAGGGTTTCCCACTCCGCGGCGCCTTGCTCCAGGCAGGCGATGCGCAGCGCCGGTGCCTGGGCTTCGATGCGGGCGCGCAAGGCAGGGGCGAGCAGTTCGTTGGACAGCAGGTGCGTGGCGCCGTGGCTGGCAATCGCGCGGCACAGCGCGTCGGCGTCGTTGTGGTCGAGATCAATGACGAAGCGCTGCTCCGCCTCGTTCTCCAGGCCAAGACCGTAGCAGACCCAGCGCACCTCGATGCCCTGGGCGCGCGCGTGGCCGGCGAGGAAGGGGTGCAATTCTCCGCGGTACTGCGCGAAGCGGTCGCCGCGCAGGAACTCGAGGAGCAAGAGGCGCGCAGCGGTCATGTCGGCCTCAAGAGTGTCGCCCCAGTGCGAGGCGCGAGGCTACGCCGGGATGCCGGGGCGGGCAACGAACAATGCACTTCGTGCGGCACCGCACGCGACAAGATCGGTTTCTGGCAGAGGATTTCTCGCTGCGGCATCGCCTACTCGTAGCGCACGCGCGGCCGCACGAGCAGCGCCGCGCCGTCCAAGCGCACCTGGATGCGCGCGCTGCCCGGCGTAGCCGCGGCGATCAGCGTACGGTGCAGCTTGCCATCGGCTTGCAAAGCCGCGGGACCTTTCCAGGATCCGCTCCCAACCAACTCCACCGTGGCCGCTGCCGCGCCTGCTGCCTTGAGGTCGACCGCGACGTCGAACTCCGCCGTGCCGTTCGCCGGCCCGAAGCGCGGCGCCACGGCAAGCACCTGCGGCTCGGTGATCGTGTGGTACTGCCCGACCTGCAACGGCCCGACATGCTGCGTCAAACCGCTCGGCCACTGCACCGTGACGCTGGCCTGCTGCCGATCACCCACCGCGAGCAGGGGCCGGCCGTCGTGCTGGATGCCGGTCGGCGATTGCGCGCTGGCGACGACCGTCAGCGGCCGCGCCTCCCCGTCCAGCGACACGCGGGCGCCTGCGCCGTTCGAGCCCGAGACCGTGCCGTGCAGTTCCAGACCCAGCCAGCCGCCCTGGGGCGTCAGCCCGTTGCGCAGCAGGATCTCCGGCGAGGATGGCGCATAACACCCTATTTTTCCATCGCTTGTCAAATCGCCGCATGCCAGGGCGATGCCGAAGACGCGCGCCTGTTCGCCGAGCACCTGGGCGCCGACCTCCGCGAACGTGGCGTCGTGCCGGTTCATATACAGGCTTGGAATCTCTGGCAAACCGCTCTCGGAAGGGCTGCTGGCACCCGCACGCAGCACGAGGAGGTCCGTCCATCCATCGAAGTCGAAGTCGCTGGCGAAGGAGCCCCAGTTGGAGATGGGGTGGTCGCCGATGAGGCCGGCATGTTCCGTGATGTCATAGAGATCGCGCGGGCCGGCGTTCCAGAGGAGCGGACTGCCGCTGCAGATGGGGGCCCAACAGGTGCCGGAGAGGAAGTAGTCGATGCGGCCGTCGCGGTCGAAGTCGAGGGGCGAGAGGCTCATGCTGTCCGTGATCGCGATCGTGTTGGTCAGGCTGTCGTCGCGCTTGAACGCGGGCAGATCGCCGGGCACGCCCCAGGAGAACCACCCGAGGTTCCAGTCCGACAGGAAGAAGCCATCGAGGGTGCCGTCGCCGTCGAGGTCGTCGAAGAACGTGCCGAACGCAGGAAAGCCCGCGTCTTTCGCAACTTGCGGCGTCGGCGGCGGCGTGACCATCTCGTAGGTTCCGTCGCCACGCGCGACAAAGAGCCGAGCCAGCGGATCCTTCTCACGGGCACAGGCGCAGCTGAAGTCGAGCAGGCCGTCGCGGTCGATGTCCATGACGACGAGCTGGCCCGGAGGCCCACCCTCGCAGGCTTGGAACAACGGCACCGGCGCCGCGAAACCGCAGTTGCCGTCGCCTTTTCGCAGCACGACCGTCTTGCTGCCGATGACGAGATCGAGCTTGCCATCCTGGTCCAGGTCGACAAAGGCCGCGGTCTCGTTGCCCGGCCGCATCATCTCGGAGGCCATGCTCGCCGGATCCGGCGTCGAAACGACCACTGCCGCGCCTACTGTGCCGTCCGGCTTGCGGACGAAGAGGTGGCCCTCCATCGGCAGGAAGGCGTCGAGCAGCCCATCGCCGTTGCAGTCGCCCAGCACCACCGCCGCGCCGCCGATGGTCTCGCCGGGAAACGGGTTGACGGTGACCGTAAACTGGCCTTGCACCTGCGGTTCCACGCGCGGCGCGAGGTTCTTGGGCAGCCGCAAGGGCTTCTGGTTGTCGACAGCGTTGCTGATGGCTGGCCCATGGTTGCCGCCACCGCTCTGACACGCCGCGATCCCGCACGTCAGGACCGTGGCGGCGCAAAGCGCGATCCGCGGCGCGAACCCGACTGCCTTGCGTACTCGCCGTGCCACGCTACCTCTGCGCCAGCGTGATCGCGTGCTGCCGGGGAAGGCTACGCACCGCCCGCTTGTTGCGCAAGCTCAGGCCATTGCTTGTCGTCGATCCATGGGCAGCGTATCGTCGCGCAGGCTCGCCCGAGGTCGCCGTGACACGTTCCGATGTTCTTCCCCCTGGTTCGCGCCGCTGGCTCGCGCCCGTGCTCCTCGGCCTCGCCGTCTGGCTCCCTTGCGCCTGGCTCCTCGCCTGGCTCGCGCTGCCCAGCGCCCTTTGCCTCTGGATCTTCGCGACGACCGGCTCGACCGCGCTCGGCTGGCGCCTCCTGCTCGGCTGGCGGCCGCTACTCTTCCTGCTCGTGGCCACGCTGGTCGGCACGGCGCTGCTCTTCCTGCTGCGGCTCGCCGTGCGCACGCCCAAGGCGCGGCTGGTGCTGGTGGCCTTGCTCACGCTGCCGCCGGTCGGCATGGCGATGTGGCAACTTCGCGATCTGGCGCGTGAACCGCCGCGCACCGAGAACCGCTGGGGCTTCCATCCGTCCTTTGCGCCGCACACGGCGTTGCACATCGCGGAGCGCGGCCGCCCCATCGCCTGGGATTTTCGCACCAATTCCGAAGGGTATCGCGCGCCGGAGTGGCACTTCCCGCTGGACCCCGACCGCGAGCGCGTGTTGCTGGTCGGCGACTCCTTCGTCTACGGCTTTGGCATCTCCGGCGACAACGCCACGCTGGATCGCCGCCTGGAAGCCGAGCTGGCGCGGCGCGATCCGGCGCACAAGCGCGACGTGCTGAACCTGGCCCAGCTGCCGGCCGGTCTCTGGTACTACACGAACATCCTGCGGATTGCTGCGCGGGAAACGCATCCGCGCGTGCTCGTGATGTCCTTTCTCGGCTGCTCGGATCTGGAGCCGTTCGACCTCCAGCGCGTCTGGTACGGCCGCTCGGAGCGCTTCATGCAGGCGCTGCGCATGGCGCGCCTGGACGACGACATCATGGTGGCCAACAAGCGGGCGACCGAAGGCTGCATGCCGGAGGATTCGCCCGAGCTGGGGGAGGCGCTGCGGGCGGAGTTCGACGCGCTGCTGACCGACGTCGAGCACGCCGGCGCGCGGCTCATCGTGTGGGAGCCGATCGCAAGCGACGGCAAAAGTGACCCGTTCTTCGACCCTTGGCGCAAGAGGCCGGCGCTCTCGTTCGTCAATTGGGAGCGCGACGTCCTGCCCCTCGCGGCGGCGCGCGGCGAGAGGCTGCCGGCGCAATGGCCGCAGGATCCGGGTCTGGGCATCGTCGGCGACGGACATCCGACGGCGCGGGCGAACGCCTTGTTTGCGGAGGCCATTGCCGCGAAGATCCTGGCCCCGCCGTCTCCCTGACGCCACGCTGTGTAGCAACCGCCCCCTTCCTGTGTCATATTCGCCAAGCCCCGCAGGTTCGCGGGGAGGCTGGGCAATGCACACCGTGGTAGGTCCCTCGCTTCCTTCCAGCCGTCCTTCGCGTTCCGGCTCCGATCCCATCGTCGGCACCGTGCTGGACGGCGACTTCGAGGTCATCGCCTTGGCCGGCTCCGGCAGCCATGCCGACGTCTTCTCCGCCAAGCAGCGCTCCGTCGGCAACCGCAGGGTGGCCCTCAAGATCCTCGCGCGCCCGTACCTCAGCTTGAAGGAAGCCGATTTCCGCAAGGCCGCTGCCGCGCTCGTGCGCGAAGGGGAGCTGCTCGGCGCCCTGCACGCGCCATGCTTCGTCGATGTCTACCGCACCGGCTTTCTTCCGGATCACCGCCCGTACCTCGCCGAGGAGTTCGCCGAAGGCCGCGCCCTCAGCGACGTGTGCAGCGCCGGTCCCCGCCTGCGCGACGATCAGGTCGGCGACCTCATCAGCCAATGGGCCGACGGCCTGGCCGAGATGCACTTGCGCGGCTGGGTGCACCGCGACGTCACGCCCGCCAACGTCGTCGTCAGCGAGACGGTGTTCGGGACGATGCGCATCCAGGTCTACGACTTCGGCACCGCCACGCAGATCAGCGGGCGAATGGACCGCCACCGCGTGGGCTTCGACCTCGACCGGCCGGTCGGCACGCCGGCCTACATGAGCCCTGAGCAGGCCACCGGCGGTCTGGTCGATGGGCGCTCGGACCAATACGCCCTGGCG